>DASQVL010000269.1:0-13363 GCA_035640795.1 Crenalkalicoccus sp.
CTGCGGCACTCCATGAATAAGCGTAACGGCGGCGCCCGGGGGGCGTTGCGCGGGCGACCGCAGCGGTTGCGGCCCTGCCGCTCTCTGGCACAGTCACCAAATATTGCCCCGGAGAGAGACAGCCCCGCATGACCCCTCCGCCGCCGCGCGGCCCAGGCCTCGGCTTCCTTCTGCTGCTCGCCTTCGGCGTGCCGCTCGCCGCCTGCGCTCCGCCGGCGGCGGCGCAGCGCGCCTCCTATGGCGACGTGATGGTCCCGGATTTCGCCAACCTCGCGGAGCACGTGCTGCCTTCCGTGGTCAACATCGCCGTGACCAGCGAGCAGGTGGCGCAGCTGCCGCCCGAGCTGCGCGGCACGCCCTTCGAGCGCTACTTCCGCGACCGCTTCCGGAACCGGCGGCAGGAGGTGCTGGGCGCGGGCTCCGGCTTCATCATTGCGCCCTCCGGCTACATCGTCACCAACAACCACGTGGTCGGCAACGCGACCCGCGTCGTCGTCTCGCTGCAGGACGGCACGGACTACCCGGCGCGCGTCGTGGGCTCGGACGACCTGACCGACCTCGCCCTCCTGAAGGTGGAGCCGCGCGGCGCGCTGCCGGCGGTGCCCTGGGGCTCCTCGGCGAGCCTCCGCATCGGGCAGTGGGTGCTGGCCGCCGGCAACCCCTTCGGCCTCGGCGGCTCGGTCACGTCCGGCATCCTCTCGGCGCGCGGGCGGGAGATCGGCGCCGGCCCCTTCGACGACTTCCTGCAGACCGACGCGGCGATCAACCCGGGCAATTCCGGCGGGCCGCTCTTCAACACGGCCGGCGAGGTGGTGGGCATCTCCACCGCCATCTACTCGCCCTCCGGCGCCAATGCCGGCATCGGCTTCGCGACGCCGGCCGACCTCGCCCGCCCGGTGATCGAGCAGTTGCTGCGCGACGGCCGGGTGGAGCGCGGCTGGCTCGGCGTCTCCGTGCAGGATCTGGTGGCCGAGGACGGCCAGGCGCCGCCCCGCCGCGGCGTGCTGATCGCGGGCGTCGAGCGCAACAGCCCGGCCGCCCGCGCCGGCCTCCGCCAGGGCGACATCGTGGTCGCGCTGAACGGTGACCGGCTGGACAGTTCGCGGGCCCTGGTCCGCAGCGTTGCCGCCGCCGCGCCGGGCCAGACGGTGCGCCTCACCGTGCTGCGCGACGCGCGCGAGCGCGAGATGTCGGTGCAGGTCGGCCGCCGGCCCAACCAAGGATAGGAGAGCATGCGCATTCTTCTGGTCGAGGACGATACCGAGGTCGCCCGCTTCGTTCGCAAGGGCCTGCACGAGGCCGGGCACACGGTGGAGCACGCCGCCAATGGCCGCGACGGGTTGTTCCTCGCCGCCTCCGAGCAGTTCGATCTGCTGGTGCTGGACCGCATGCTGCCGGGCGGCGTGGACGGCGTCAGGCTGGTCGAGACGCTGCGCAGCCAGGGCAACCGCACGCCGGTGCTCTTCCTCTCGGCCCTCTCGGCCGTGGATGAGCGGGTGAAGGGGCTGAAGGCAGGCGGCGACGACTACCTGGTGAAGCCCTTCGCCTTCGCGGAACTGCTTGCGCGCGTCGAGGCGCTGGGCCGCCGACCCTCGGTGGACGCGCCGGCCACCAAGCTCCGCGTCGCCGATCTCGAGCTCGACCTGCTCTCCCGCACCGTCACGCGCGCCGGGCGCAAGATCGACGTCCAGCCGCGGGAGTTCCGGCTCCTCGAGCACCTGATGCGCCATGCCGGCCAGGTGGTGACCCGCACCATGCTGCTCGAGAAGGTGTGGGACTACCACTTCGACCCGCAGACAAACGTGATCGACGTCCATGTCTCCCGCCTGCGCCAGAAGCTGGACAAGGGCTTCGAGAGGCCGCTGATCCACACCGTGCGCAATGCGGGCTACATGATCCGCGCGGAGCCCTGACCTGCCCGAAGCCCCGACCGACCACCGCGCCGAACCTCGCGCCGCCATACCGAGTTCCGGCGCGCTGGGTCCGCCGCGGCTGCTCAAGAGCGCGGGCTTCCGTTTCGCCGTCCTGTTCGCCGCGATGTTCGCCTGCGCCGCCATCGCGCTGGTCGCCGTGCTGTGGTGGGCGACCGCCGGTGCGCTGGTGCGCCAGACCGATGCCGCCATCCGCGCCGATGCCATCGCGCTCGCCGAGCGGTGGCGGGAGGCCGGCACGCCCGGCCTCGCCGAGGCGATCGAGGAGCGCCTCGCGGTGGATGTCGGGAACGACTCGATCTACCTGCTGGTGAACGCCGAGGGGCGGCGCATCGCCGGCAACCTCGACCGCTGGCCACCGGGGGTGACCGCGAGTGACAGCTGGTTCCGCACCCGCGTGCTGCATGACGGCATCTCCGCCGAGGCGCGGCTGCACGTGGTGGAGCTGCCGGGCCTCCGCCTGCTGATCGGCCGCGACGAGACGGAGCGGCAGCAGCTCCAGCGGCTGCTCGCCGAGGGCGTGGTCTGGGCCTCCTCGGCGGTCGTCATCTTCGCGCTCGCCGGCGCCTGGGTGATCCGCTACGCGCTGCAGAAGCGCATGCGGCCGGCCTTCGCCACCGTCGGCACCATCGCCGATGGCGACCTCTCCTCCCGTGTCGCGCTCTCCGGCCGCGGCGACGAGTTCGACCGCCTGGCGGGGACGATCAACACGATGCTCGACCGCATCGGCACGCTGATGGAGGGGGTGCGCGGCGTCTCCGACGCCATCGCGCATGACCTGCGCACGCCGATCGCGCGCGCGCGCGCCAAGCTGGAGGACGCGCTGGCGACGATGCCGGAGGAGGAGGCGGGGACGCCCGGCTGCGCCACGCTGAAGGCGGCGGTGGAGCAGGGCATCTCCGACCTCGACAACATCACGCGCATCTTCCAGGCCCTGCTCCGCATCGCCGAGGCGGAGGCGGGGTCCCGCCGCGCCGCCTTCGCCCGCTTCGACCTGCCGCAGGTGCTGGCCGACGCCGCCGAGATCTACGAGGCGACCGCCGAGGCGCGCGGCCTGACCCTGGAGACGGCGCTGCCGGAGAAGCTGGAGATGGTGGGCGACCGCGACCTGCTGCTGCAGGCGGTCGCCAACCTGCTGGACAACGCGCTGAAATTCACCCCGGCCGGCGGCACCGTGCGGCTCCGCGCCCGCGCCCTGCCGCGGGCGGTGGAGATCTCGGTGACCGATGACGGGCCGGGCCTGGCGCCGGAGGACCGCGCCAAGGCCGGTGAGCGCTTCTTCCGCGCCGACAAGGCGCGCGCCACACCGGGCTCCGGCCTGGGCCTCTCGCTGGTGCAGGCGGTGGCGCACCTGCATGGCGGCACGCTGACCCTGGAGGATGCGGTGCCCGGCCGCCTCCCGCCCGGGCTGAACGCGGCGATCCGCCTGCCGCTGCCCTGACCGCGCGCCGCCTCGCTTGAGGGAGGCTGAGGCCGCTCCTATGCTGCCGCGCGGCCTGGTCCCGATGCGAGGGCCGGCCGGGTGACGGGAGAGGAAACGGCGCATGGATGGTGGCTTGGCCCTCTTGGCCGCCGCGGCCTCTCCGCGGGCCGAGGCCTTCCGGCGCGAGGTGCGCGCCTTCCTCGCCGAGGAGCTGGAGCGCGGCAGCTTCGTCTTCGGCCGCGGCGGCTTCGACCCCGAATTCTCCCGCCGCATGGGCGCGCGGGGCCTGCTCGGCCTGACCTGGCCGCGCGAATATGGTGGGCATGAGCGGAGCGCGCTCGAGCGCCATGTGATGACGGAGGAGGTGCTGGCGCATGGCGCGCCGGTGCGCGCCCACTGGGTCGCCGACCGGCAATCCGGCCCCTCCATCCTGCGCTTCGGCACCGAGGCGCAGAAGCGCGAGTTCCTGCCGCGCATCGCCGCCGGGGAGCTCTACTTCTGCATCGGCATGAGCGAGCCGGACAGCGGCTCCGACCTCGCCTCCATCCGCACCCGGGCACGGCAGGTCGAAGGCGGCTGGCGGATCGAGGGGCGGAAGATCTGGACCAGCAACGCCCACCGCGTGCAGATGATGATCCTGTTCGCGCGCACCGCCCCGCCGGGCGAGGACCGGCATGCCGGCGTCTCGCAATTCCTGGTGGCGACGGACAGCCCGGGCATCACCATCCGCCCGGTGATCAACCTGGCGGGCCAGCACGACTTCAACGAGGTGACCTTCGACGACGTCTTCGTCCCCGATGACCGCGTGCTGGGCACCATCGGCGAGGGCTGGAAGCAGGTGACGGGCGAGCTGGTCTTCGAGCGCAGCGCGCCCGATCGCTGGCTCTCCACCCAGCCGGTGCTGACCGGGCTGGTGGATCATCTTGGCAAGGACGCGCCGGCCGAGGCGGATGGCGCGGTCGGCCGCCTCGTCGCGCATCTCTGGACGCTGCGGCAGATGTCGCTCGGCATCGCGCGCATCGTGGAGGAGGGCGGGCAGCCGCAGGTCGAGGCGGCGCTGGTGAAGGACCTCGGCACGACCTATGAGCAGGAGGTGCCGGAAGTGGCGCGCAGGCTGCTCTCCGAGGAGGCGCTGGCCGGGCTGCCGCAGGGCGACGACTATGCCCGCGTGCTGGCGACCGGCCAGCTGCACGCGCCCAGCTTCTCGATCCGCGGCGGCACGCGGGAGGTGCTGCGCGGCATCGTGGCCCGCGGCCTCGGCCTGCGCTGATGTCGGAGACGACGCGGCTGCTGACCGCAACGGCGGAGCGGCTCTTCGCCGACCACGCGACGCGCGCGGCGCGCGACGCGGTGGAGGCGGGCGGATTCCCGGAGGCGCTCTGGGCCGCCATGACGGAGGCCGGGCTGGCGCTGGCCGCGGCGCCGGAGGAGGCGGGGGGCGCGGCGCTCGCGCTCGCCGAGGTGCTGGCGCTGGTGCGCGTCGCCGGTGCGCATGCCGTGCCGGCGCCCTTCGTCGAGACCTGGCTCGCCCAGCACGCGCTGGCCGAGGCGAAGCTCGCGGTGCCCGAGGGGCCGCTGACCGTCGCGCCGGTGCTTGCCGGGGATCAGCCCGCGCTTGCGGCCGGGCGACTTTCCGGCCGGCTGCGCCGCGTGCCCTGGGCGCGGCATGCGCGCGCCATCGCCCTCGTGCTGGCGGAGGGCCGCACCGTGCTCGCCGGACCGCCGGCCATCGCAGCCGAGGGCGCAAACCAGGCGGGCGAGCCGCGCGACACCGTGCTGCTGGAGGAGACGCCGGTGCTGGCGCTGGGCGAGTCCGGAACCGGGTTGGCGCCCGATGCGCTGTGGAGGCTCGGCGCGCTGTTCCGCGCCAACGCCATGGCCGGCGCGCTCGGCACCGTCACGCAGATGGCGCTGCGCTATGCCGGGGAGCGCGTGCAGTTCGGCCGACCGATCGGCCGCTTTCAGGCGGTGCAGCACCAGATCGCGGTGCTTGCCGGCCAGGCCGCGGCGGCGCGCGTGGCGGCGGAGGCGGCCGCCGCCAGCCCAGGTCGCTTCGAGATCGCCTGCGCCAAGCTGCGGGTAGGCGAGGCGGCGACGATTGGCGCGGGCATCGCCCACCAGGTGCACGGCGCGATGGGCTTCACGCATGAGCACCCGTTGCACTTCTTCACCCGCCGCCTCTGGTCCTGGCGCGACGAGTTCGGCAACGAGGCCGAATGGGCCACCTGGATCGGCCGCGCCGCCCGTGCTGCCGGCGGGCGTGGCCTGTGGCCGCTGGTCGCCGACCAGCCGGCGCCACTGCCCGCGGGCTTCGCGGCATGAGCGAACTGCTGTTCGAGGTGCGGGACGGCATCGCCACCATCACCCTGAACCGCCCCGATGCGGGCAACGCCTTCACCACCGAGATGCTGGCGGCCTGGGAACAGGCGCTCCGCACCTGCATCGCGGACGACGCCATACGCTGCGTCGTGCTGACCGGCGCCGGGCGCATCTTCTGCGCCGGCGGCGACGTGAAGCGCATGGCGCGCGACACGGCGGGGGAGCAGCGGCCCTGGGACCGCCGCACCTACCTGACGCGGCATGTCCACCGCATCCCGCTGACGCTGATGGAGCTCGACAAGCCCTACATCGTCGCGGTGAACGGCGCGGCGACGGGGGCGGGGATGGACATGGCGCTGATGGGCGACCTGCGCTTCGCCGCTTCCAGCGCGCGCTTCGCCGAGAGTTACATCAAGGTGGGCTTCGTCGCCGGCGATGGCGGCGCCTGGATGCTGCCGCGGCTGGTGGGCACGCCCAAGGCGCTGGAGATGCTGTGGACCGGCGACTTCGTGGACGCCGCCGAGGCGGAGCGCATCGGGCTGGTCAACAAGGTCCTGCCGGACGAGGCGCTGATGGCGCACACCTATGCGGTGGCGGAGCGGCTGGCGGCGGGGCCGGCCGTCGCCATCCGCCTGACCAAGCGCATGGTGCAGCAGGGGGCGACCAGCGACTTCCGCAGCGCGCTCGACTTCGCCGCCTCCTGCGTCGGCGTGGTTGGCGCGACCGAGGACCACCGGGAGGCGACCGCCGCCTTCGCGGAGAAGCGCAAGCCGGTCTTCAAGGGGCGCTAGGGCGCATCGCGCCGACTCGGGTCAGCCCGATGCCTGTCCAGCTTTCCTCGGCCAGCGATTCATGCCCTTCGCGGGCTCACTTCCGGCGTGCACACTCAGGCCGATCGTGGGCCAGGGCGGATCGCGGCGGGCGGGACCGCCCGGCAATGCGCCTCCGCCCGCGAAGCACAGCAAAGGGAGGGAACGCCATGCTGGACGCCGCTGAGTACAGGATCCCCTCGCTTCGCCACCAGGTGAGCCCGGCGGAATGGCAGGCGCGGGTCGATCTCGCCGCCGCCTATCGGCTGGTGGACCTGTACGGCATGTCGGACATGAGCGCGAACCACATCTCCGCCCGCGTGCCCGGCGAGGAAGCCTTCCTGATCAACCCGTACGGCATGCTCTATGAGGAGATCACCGCCTCCTCCCTCATCAAGATAGACCATGAGGGTCGCATCCTGTTGAAGCCGGAATTTCCCGGCCAGGATTACGGAGTGAACCGCGCCGGCTTCGTGATCCATTCCGCGATCCACAAGGCGCGGCCGGAAGTGGCCTGCGTCGCGCACACCCATACCTGGGCGGGCATGGCGGTCTCGGCGCTGGACTGCGGCGTGCTGCCGATCACCCAGACCTCCATGCGCTTCGCGAAGGTGGCGTATCACGACTACCAGGGCGTGGTGCTGGACCTTGCCATGCAGGACGCGCTGGTGCGCGACCTCGGGCAACATGACGCGCTGATCCTGCGCAACCATGGCCTGCTGACGGCGGGGCGGACGATCGCGGAGGCCTTCAACGCGCTGCACCGGCTGGAACTCTCCTGCCGGACGCAGATCGCGGCAATGTCCTGCGGCGCAAAGCTGCGGGAGGTGCCGGCCGAGGTGGTGGAGGCGACCTGGCTGAACTACCAGCCGCAGACGCGCCGGCCCTTCGGCGTGCTGGAGTGGCCGGCGTTGCTGCGGAAGTTGGATCGGGTTTCGCCGGGGTATCGGGAGTAGGGTCCGGCAGCCGAACAGCGAAACTGCTTTGGCTCGGAGTCTTCCAGGCGGACCGGGCAAGCATCGCGGAGAAGGGATCAGAGAGAGCGACTGTTTTTCATGTCAATCGCCGCTCTGCCTGTGGATTGTCTTCTGCCGGTCGCGTCGGCTCAAGGCGGGCGCTTCGCGCCCCGCCGCCCAACGCCCCAGGCTAGCCGCGGCGACCGGCGCGGTGGAGATACAAGGATGGTGGGAGCCGGCGGAGACCATGCTTCCGCTGCGGGAGGAGGTCGCCCGCGTTTCGCGGCGCACCGTGGAGGCGGGCCAGGTGCGCATCGCGGTCACAACCGGGACGCAGCACCGGCTGCTGCGCGAGAAGCGGTCCCGGCCGCACCACCGCGGGGGGCCCATCATGCGGCATCTGTCTTGAAAGCTTAATCAGTCCGTTCACGCCCCGTCATTCCGTTCCGCTACCGCGACTTGGTCGAACGCCGGGGGGGCAGGACACATGCGGGACGAGACGAGGGGGGCCGTGACGGCCGCGCTGGACGAGGTCACGAAACTGGAACTGCGGCGCCGCGCCGCCTTCCGGCTGGTCTTCGGTGCCGGCGCCGGGCTGCTCGGCCTGGAGGGCCCGGCCCGCGCTGTCGCGATCGGCGCCCCGCAATTCCTGCATGGCGTCGCCAGCGGCGACCCGCTGCGCGATCGCGTCATCATCTGGACCCGGGTGACGCCGCCCAGCATGGAGCGGCTCCGCGTGCAGTGGCGCGTCAGCACCACCAGTGACATGACGAATGTGGTCGCTGCCGGCGAGACCAATGCCGGCCGCAACCGCGACTTCACGGTGAAGGTGGACGTCGCCGGCCTGCAGCCGGCGACCTGGTACTGGTACCAGTTCAATGTCGGCGGGGTCTACTCGCCGATCGGCCGCACCCGCACGCTGCCGGCGAGCAATGCGGTGGATCCCTTCGCCATCGCCTTCTTCTCCTGCAGCAACTGGGTGAAGGGCTACTTCACCGCGTACCGGGAGGCGGCGCGGGATGACAGCCTGGTCGCTGTGCTGCACCTCGGCGATTACACCTACGAATATGGGCCGGGCGGCTATCCGACGGCCTCGCTCGCCCTCGGCCTGGTGACGGAGCCGCGCGCCGGCACGCTCGACCCGATGCAGGAGACGGTGATGCTCGCCGCCTACCGCCAGCGGCAGGCGCTGCACCACATCGACCCGGACCTGCAGGCGCTGCACGCGAAGCTGCCCTGGATCGTCATCTATGACGACCATGAGGAGGCGAATGACAGCTGGACCGGCGGCGCGGAGAACCACCAGCCCGCGACCGAAGGCGACTGGAAGGCGCGCGAGGCGGCGGCGCTGCAGGCCTATTACGAGTGGATGCCGATCCGCGAGCACCGCGCGGTGCCGCTGCTCGACCCCACCACGCAGAACCCGACGCAGCTCTACCGCACCTTCACCTTCGGGCAGCTGGCGCGGATCATCTGCCTGGACACGCGGCTGGCGGGCCGGAACCAGCAGATGACGCCGGCGCAGATGCTGGCCGCCTACACGGTCTATGCGACGACCGGCAGCTTCTCGACCGACATGCAGGCGGATGGCTCCCCGCGCACCCTGCTGGGCGCGGCGCAGGAGGCCTGGGTGGACGAGAAGCTCTCGACCGGCCGGCAGACCTGGCAGATCCTGGCGAACCAGGTGCTGATGCACTACCAGATCGCGCCGGACTACCTGAACTCCCCGCTGCTGAACGACCAGCAGAAGGCGCAGATCACCGCGACCATCGACGCCGCCTTCGGCGCGGGCAGCGGCGCCGCCTTCGGCCAGGCCGGGGCGAATGGCCTGCCCAACCCGGCGACGTATGACAGCTGGAACGGCTATCCCTCGGCGCGGCAGCGCCTCTATGCCTCGCTCGCCAAGGCGCGGAACCCGATCGTCATCTCGGGCGACAGCCACAATGGCTGGGCCGCGAGCCTGGCCGTGCCGGCGGCGGGTGGCGGGCGCACGCCGGTCGGCGTGGAGTTCGGCGGCACCTCGGTCTCCTCGCCGGGCTATGAGGAGACCTTCCCGGGCTTCCCGCCGGCGCTGATCGCCGGGCTCATCACCTCCTCGAGCCAGGCGAAGTCGCGTGGCGACACGCTGGTCTATGCGGACACTTATCGCCGCGGCTACGTGAAGCTCGCCGTCGCGGCGGACAAGGTCACCGCGACCTATGTGTTCCTGAGCACCGTGTTCGACGATGACAGCTACACGGTGGATGCCACCAGGCATTTCGAGGTGCTGGCGGGGGCGAAGAAGATCAGCGGGAGCTGAGGCGAGTTCCAGCAGGTCGGCCGGGAGTCTTCCAATCGGACCGGGCAAGCGCCCCGGAGAGAGGATCAGAAAAAGGATGGTGGGGGTCTTGGGGGGTCCCCGAAGGGGACGTTCCCTTCCTCCCCCAAGGGCCACCTACTCCCCCGCCAGCCGCGCCGCCAGCATCGGCGTGCCCAGCCGCATCAGCCCATGCACGTCCGGTGCCCGGTCCAGCGCCAGCACCGCATCGGCCAGCGCTGCCGCGCGCTCCTCCCCCAGCACCGCATTGGCCAGGCCGTGGAACTTCCCGCGCAACTCGTCCTCGGCCAGGAAGTTCGCCGGCTCGCCCTTGGCCACCTTCACCATCTGCGTAAAGGTCTGGCCGCGCGCGCGCAGCGTCAGCTTCCCCGCCATCCATTCGGGGAACAGCGCCTGGATCTCCGGATCCTCCTCGCAGGCGATCTTCGGCAGCAGCGCGCGGACCGTGGCGTCCTGCAACAGCGCGTAGCTCTCCCAGCCCATCTGGCCGGTCGCCAGCGCGCAGGCGACGACGAAGGGCCCGCTGAACTGCCCGTCCACCACGTTCTGCGGGTTCTGCTTGTAGGCCAGCGGCGCGCCCACCAGCAGCATGCCCTTATTGGGCAGGCCCATGGTCACTGCCTCGATCTCCTCCGGCCGCAGCCCGTGCGCGGCGCGCAGCGCGATCGCGGCATCGATGCAGGCATGGCCGTAGCGGCAGGACGGATAGGGCTTCACCGCCGTGTTCATCAGCTCGAACGCAGTGCCGAGCCCCTGCAGCGCGCGCTCGGCCGTGGGCTTCGGCGCATAGGCGCGCAGGAAGCCGGCCCTGCCCTCGAAGGCCTCGGCGGCGCCGCGGAAGCCCTCCCGCGCCAGCGCCGCCGCGGAGAGGCCGCACATCGCGCTCCAGCCCACCTGGAAGCGCTTGGTCCAGGCCCCATTGGCCAGGAATTGCAGGCTGCCCGCCGCCTGGCTCAGCGCAATGCCGAAGGCGTCGGCCACCGCCGCCGGACCGAGGCCGAAGATGCGCGCCGCCGCCGCCGCTGCGCCGAAGGCGCCACAGGTGGCAGTCGGGTGATAGCCGCGGTCGTAGTGGTCGCCGCCCGGCAGGGCGAGGGCGAGACGGCAGGTCACCTCATAGCCCGCGACGATGCCGGAGAGGACCGTGCGGCCATCCGCCCCGACCATCTCGGCCGCCGCCAGCGCCGCCGGGATCACTGGCGCCCCGGGATGCAGCGTGCCCGCCGCATGGGTGTCGTCGAAATCCAGGCTGTGGGCCAGCGCGCCGTTCAGCAGCGCCGCCCCGGCCGGCGTGTAGCGTGCCGCATCGCCGAACACGGCCGATCCGCCGGCGGCGAGCCCCAGCGCCCGCGCTGCGGCCAGCAGCGCCGGCGTGCTCTCGGCGTCATGCCGGCCACGCACGATGTTGCCGACCAGGTCGAGCAGCAGGAAGCGCGTGCGCTCCTGCACCTCGGCCGGCAGCACGGCGAAGTCGAGCCCGGCGCAGTAACAGGCGATGGCGTCGGTGACGCCGGGCACGGTCGCAGCCATTGAATGTCCCTCCCGATCCTCTTGGCCAAGAGCCTAGAGCAGATCGCGGACGGGCGCGAAGGCCCGGGAGCGTGAATCCGCTCTGCAAACACGTCGCTGGAGCGGTTGCCGCGAGCACAGGCGGGCGGAAGCCGCTCCAGTGTCCCGCTTCCGAACTTCGCCGCCAGGGCGGCGCCCTTCGGATCGGACCACTCCAGCCCTTGTTTTCAGTGGCCTGCTGGTCCACTCCGTTCGCTGCCGAAGCAGCGAACTTCGCGGGCAGGACACGAGTGTTTTCAGTGGCCTGCCGGTCCGCTCCGTTCGCTGCTGAAGCAGCGATCTTCGTGGGCAGGACACGGGCATCCGCGCCGGGAAGGGGAGGGGCGGCGGCTGGCCCCGACTTCCGGTTGCAGAAGCGCCGGCGGACGTGGCACTCCTCGCGCCATGCTGAAGCGGCGAGCCCTGATCACCGGCCTTGGCGGCCTGCTGGCCGGCTGTGCCGGCGGCGCCCCCGCAACCACCGCCGCCTCCACTCCGCCCGTCCCCACGCCGCCCCTGCCGGAGCCGGCGCCGATCGAGGCCGCCGGCCCGCCAGGTTTCGACACCTTCCTGGACGGGGTGCGGGCCGAGGCGCGGCGCGCCGGCGTCTCCCAGCCCACCCTGCAGCGTGCCCTGGCCGGCCTGCAGCCGAATGCCCGGGTGCTCGAGCTCGACCGCTACCAGCCGGAGACGGTACTGAGCTGGGAGCAGTACCGCGACCGCATCGTCTCCCCGACGCGCATCGAGAATGGCCGCCGCGCCGCGGCCGAGAGCCGGCCGCTGCTCGGCGCGATCTCGGACCGCTACGGCGTCGCCCCTGGCGTCGTCGTCGCGATCTGGGGCATGGAGACGAATTACGGGACGAACACCGGCGGCTTCGGGGTGGTGGAGGCGCTGGCGACCCTCGCCTGGGAAGGCCGCCGCGCCGAATACTTCCGCAAGGAGCTGATTGCCGCGTTGAAGATCCTGGAGCACGGCGATGTTGCGCCGGCGCGCATGAAGGGCTCCTGGGCCGGCGCGATGGGCCAGCCGCAATTCATGCCGACCAATTTCGACCGCCTGGCGGTGGATTTCGACGGCGATGGCAGGCGGGATATCTGGGACAGCCGGCCGGATGCGCTCGCCTCCATCGCCAACTACCTTGCGCGCAGCGGCTGGAAGCCGGGCGAGCCCTGGGGCTTCCCGGTGCGCCCGCCGGCGGGCTTCGACCCGGAGCGCGCGGATACCGAGACGCGGCGCCCGGCGGCGGACTGGGCGCGGGCCGGCTTTCGCCGCGCCGATGGCGCGCCGCTGCCGGCCACGGGGACGGAACTGGCCCTGGCCGTGCCGACGCGGTCCTCGGGCGAGGTGTTCCTGGCGGGGCCCAATCTGCGGGCGATCCGGCGGTACAATCCGCCGATCAACTACGCCCTGGCCGTCGGCTTGCTCGCGGATCGCGTGGTCTGAAAGCAGGCTCGCTGGCGGCCCGGACGGCACTGCAGAGAAGATTGCGACGGAAACTGTTCGGTCCGGATCCCGTCATCTTCAGGGTCGACCAGTCCTGCAGTGACGGCGCAGCCAGGGCAGCGCGGGGCTGGACGGAACCGGGGGCCTTCGATAGCGTCTCGCGCATGGCCAGATTCGCCGCGTCGGCTTCCAGCGGGTGAAGCCGGCCGCTTTCGACTACCGCGCGCCGGACACGCTTGAGGACGCGCTGTCCATCCTGGCCGAGGAGGGGGATACCGCCCGCATCCTCGCCGGCGGGCAGAGCCTGATGCCGGCCCTCAACCTGCGCCTGACCGCACCCGCCGTGCTGGTGGACATCAACGGCATTGCCGCGCTGGAGCGGGTCGCGCACCACACCGAGGGCGGCTTGGTGCTCGGCGCGCTGACACGCCACCGGCGGATCGAGACCGACCCCGCCATCGCCCGCGCCGTGCCGCTGCTCGCGACCGCCGCACCGCACATCGCGCATTTGCCCATCCGGACGCGCGGCACGCTGGGCGGCAGCCTGGCACATGCCGATCCCGCCGCGGAGTGGCCCGCCATCTGCCTTGCCTGCGACGCCGTGATGCACCTGG
>DASQVL010000270.1:0-4282 GCA_035640795.1 Crenalkalicoccus sp.
GCAGCGGCCCGGCATGGCGGGCGAGCAGCCGGCGCAGCACCGCCGCCTCCCGCCCCGGGCGGAGGGCCGGCGCATCCCCCTTGGCGCGGCTCGCGGCCAGGCGCGCGACCACGCCGGCGCGGCGCATCAGCAGATCGTGCAGTGCGTCGTCGAGCGTGTCGATCTCGGCGCGCAGCGCGGCGAGCGCGGCCGCATCGGGTTCGGGGAGCGGGGCCATCGGGATCGGTGGAGCAATAGCCTGCGCGCGGCCCGGGCGAAACACCCGGACCGCGGATCGCCGGCGCGCCGCCCCCGCCCGGCGGGGCGGTTGCCGCCGGGGGCGGACGCCTCTAATCCTGCCCGCCCGGTTCCAGGGACCGCCCGCCCGGCATGTCCGCCCCCGTCGCCCCGCTGCCGCAGGTGGAGCATCAGCGCGCCGTCTTCGCCGATGGCCTGGCGCTCGACTGCGGCATGACGATCGCGCCCCTCGCCATGGCCTGGCGCGGCTACGGGCGGTTGAACGCGGCGCGCAGCAACGCCGTGCTGGTCTGTCATGCGCTGACCGGCGACCAGTATGTGGCGGAGCCCCACCCCGTCACCGGCAAGCCGGGCTGGTGGGAGGCGGTGGTCGGCCCCGGCAAGCCTTTGGATACCGAGCGCTACTTCGTGCTCTGCGCCAATGTGCTGGGCGGCTGCATGGGCTCGACCGGGCCGCGGGAGGAGATGACGGATGCCGCGGGGCGGCCGCTCGGCCGGCCCTGGGGGACGGATTTCCCGGCCATCACCATCCGGGACATGGTGCGCGCGCAGCAGCGGCTGGTGGAGCATCTCGGGATCGAGCGGCTGCTCTGCGTGGTCGGCGGCTCCATGGGCGGGATGCAGGCGCTGGAATGGGCGGCGACCTTCCCGCAGGCGGTGTACGCCGCGGCACCCATCGCGACCGCCGCGCACCACAGCGCGCAGAACATCGCCTTCCACGAGGTCGGCCGCGCCGCCATCCATGCCGACCCGGAATGGCGCGAGGGCCGGTATTGGGAGGAGGGGCGCCTGCCGGCGCAGGGCCTCTCCGTCGCCCGCATGGTCGCGCACATCACCTACCTGTCCGAGCAGGCGCTGACCCGGAAGTTCGGCCGGCGGCTGCGCGGCGGCAATCCACTCGGCGCGCTGACATTCCTTGAGGACGTGTTCGAGGTGGAGAGCTATCTGCGCCATCAGGGCAGCACCTTCGTCCGCCGCTTCGACGCGAACAGCTACCTGACCATCACCCGCGCCATGGACTATTTCGACCTGGCGGCGGAGCATGGCGGGGAGCTTGCGCCGGCCTTCCGGGGGACGAAGACGCGATTCTTCGTGGCCAGCTTCTCCTCCGACTGGCTGTTCCCGACCGCCGAGAGCCGGGCGATCGTCCGCGCGCTGAACGCGGCGGCGGCGAATGTCAGTTTCGTCGAGTTCCGCTCCGACAAGGGGCATGACGCCTTCCTGCTGGAGGAGCCGGAATTCCACCGCGCGCTGGGCGGGTTCCTGGCGGGCTGTGCGGACCGGCTGGGGGTGTAGTAGCGCGATGCCCGATACCCACGCGCCCATCCAGTACGTCGCGAAGAACATGCGGCTCGACCTGCGGCTGATCGCCGACATGGTCCCCCGCAGTGCGACGGTGCTCGACATCGGCTGCGGCGACGGCACGCTGCTGGCGAACCTGACCGCCGAGAAGGGCGCCGATGCGCGTGGCATCGAGATCGACATGGAAGCGGTGACCGAGGCGGTGGCGCAGGGCCTGGCGGTGATCCATGGCGATGCCGACCACGACCTGGCCTTTTACCCGGATGGCGCCTTCGACTACGTGGTGCTGTCGCGCACCCTGCAGGCGGTGGAGAAGCCGCGCGAGGTGCTGCGGCAGATGCTGCGCATCGGCCGGCACGTCATCGTCAGCTTCCCGAATTTCGGCCACTGGCAGGTGCGCTGGCAGCTGGCGACGCGCGGGCAGATGCCGATGACGCGCACCTGGGGGCGGCCCTGGCACGAGACACCGAACATCCATCCCTGCACGATCCGCGACTTCTTCGGGCTGTGCGCGATGGAGGGGTATGTGGTGGAGCGCTGGCTGGCAGTGGATGAGCGCGGGCTGAAGTCGCCGTGGAAGCGCTCAGCGTGGCTGGCGAACCTGTTCGGGGAGCAGGCTTTGTTTCAATTGCGGCGGGGGTAGGCGTTTGGCCCTTGGGGGAGGAAGGGAATTTGGGGCCGCTTATGCCGAACACGGGCTTGAGCGACGGCCTCGAAAACCGAAGGACGGGGGCTCTGGTGCATGAACTTGCATGCGTTCCCGGGACTGCCACGCGGTGCCTCCTGATCACGCAACGCGTTCTGCCCGTGGCAAGCCGAGCGCGGCCATCCTGTTCAGGGCGCGCGCCGCGATGCTCGCTTCGGCACCTTGACCGTCAAGGCTGCGCGACCTCAGCCCGGAGCCGAGCACGCGCTTGAATCGCGAGAAGGTACACTCGGCCGCATTCCGGCAGCCACGTCCGGTCAGCGGATCGAGCGTAGCGGCGACGCGCACGCCGGACGCCTTCGGCCGGAACACGCCCTCCGCGTTGGGCAGCGCTTGTCGGTGCGCGGCAACCGCGCGGTACCTCGGCCCGCCCGCGTACGCGCCGTCGCCGTAGACGCGGTCCAGATCGCCCGCGGAGCGGCCCAGCACGGCCGGCACCCGTACGCTGTGATCCGCCCTCGAGCCAAGCGGATAATGGGCTCATGCCTCCTGATCGTCGCATCCTGCCGCCGTGATCATCAGTGGTGTGACGCGGCGGTCTTGGCCGGCAAGGTTGGCGCCGCGACCGATCCGGCCAAGGATGTGTTGGGGTCACTGGGATGCGGAGGAACGTCCATGCCAAGCCGGATCAACGGGGCGATCGAACTGCTGCAGCAAGACCAGGCCATCTACTACACAGGCCATCACACTGGCCACATGCTGACCCACGCTCAGGGCCGGGAGGATGCGCAGACCTGGGCAGACTATATCAACATCGGCATGGAGCATGGCGCCTTCGACGTTGCCGGTCTTGCCGAGTACATGCGCGGCCTGGTTGATGGCGGCCCCACGCGGTCCGGTCACCGGACCCCGACGGTGATCGTCGAAGCGCCGGTGAATGGCACCGAAGAGGCGAACGTCCGCTACAACGCCTGGCAGTTCCGCCAGATCCTTGGCCGCGGCGTGCACGGGTTGCTGTTGTGCCAGGCGGAATCGGCCGATGCGGTGCGCGCCTTCGTCGAATCCTGCCGCTACCCCCACCATCGCGCCGGAGTCGACCTGGCGCTGCCATCGCCGCTTGATCGAATGCGCGGGGCAGCGCAGGCCAAACCGGGACGTGGTACGCTCGGCGTTGGCACGCGGGGCCGCGGTTCGGAGCAGTCAGCCGCTCCGGTCTGGGGCATCAACGAGGAAGAGTACTTTCGCCGTTGCGATCCCTGGCCGCTCAATCCCGAAGGCGAGTTGCTGCTCGGGGTGAAGATCGAGAGTCCAGAGGGTGTGGCCCGGTGTGAGGAGATCATCGCGGTCCCCGGCATCGGCTTCGCGGAAATGGGGCCAGGCGACCTTGGACTTTCCCTTCTAGGGCGGACAGCCTTGCAGTTGGCTCCATACCCGCCGGAAATGCAGGAAGCTCGTGACCGCGTCTTCGCCGCCTGCCGCGCGAACGGCGTCGCCTTCCTGGAGGCATGTACACCAGACACCATCGCTGCCCGGCTCGACGAGGGTGTGCGCGTGATCGCTGGTGGACGTGAGGATACGGCGCGCACTGGGCATGCCTGCCAGCGTCGGACGATGCCGGTTTGACGCTCGCGCCAACGGCCGGTGGCCAAGATCATCGAGCACACTGTGGCAGAGGTGTCCTGGGACCTGCCGAACTTGGCTCCGGGCGCGACCAGCCTGCTGCCGCGACCTGGACGAACAACGCGGTGCGCGTGATGGCGCGCAACATCTCGCCCTCGGCCACCTTCGACCTCGGCCCGGCCCCGCTGTCGGTGGCGGTCACGAAGCGGCGGATCCCATGACACCGCGAGGTGGGTGGAAGGGGCGTGTCAGCAGGTCGCCGCGATCGGTCTCGATCAGCGCAATGTCTCTCGACGCGCAATGTATTCGGGCGCTGAGAGTTTTGATTTACGACGGACAGTGTATGATATTGCTGAAGGGTACTTTCGGCTGCGTCCCATGACCGGCTTGGCTCAATGGCGCCTCCAGGTCGTCCGCGAGGACCGGGAGTTCATCCTCTACCGGGGCAGGCTGGACGACGATCCATCCCCGGCGCTG
>DASQVL010000271.1:0-4053 GCA_035640795.1 Crenalkalicoccus sp.
TCGGCGACCAGGCGCGCACGGCGACACCCGAGGAGGCGGTGGCGGCCGGGGCGGACTGGATCGTGCTCGGCCGGCCGGTCACCGGCGCGGCCGATCCGGCAGCGGCGGCGCGCGCCATCGCGGCGGGCCTGCCGCAATGACCCTGGTCAAGATCTGCGGCGTGAATGATGCCGTGGGCTTCGACGCGGCCGTCGCTTCCGGCGCGGACATGCTGGGTTTCGTCTTCTTCCCGGCCTCGCCCCGCGCCGTCGCGCCGGACCAGGCGGCCGCGCTCTCCGCGCGGCACATGGGCGGGCCGCTCCGCGTCGGGCTGTTCGTGGACCCATCGGAGGAGGACATCGCCGCCGTGCTGCTGGCGCTGCCGCTCGACCTGATCCAGCTGCACGGCGCGGAGGACCCGGCGCGCTGCGCCGGGCTGCGCGCCCGCTTCGGGCGGCCGGTGATGAAGGCGCTCGGCATTGCGGAGGCGGCGGACCTCGCCGCGCTGGCGGAGTACGCGCCGGTGGTGGACCGCTTCCTGCTGGACGCCAAGGCGCCGGCCGGGGCCGTGTTGCCGGGCGGCAATGCGGCGCCCTTCGACTGGTCGCTGCTGGCCGGAAGGGCAGTGCCGCGGCCATGGCTGCTCGCGGGCGGGCTGACGCCGGGGAATGTCGCCGCCGCCATCGCCGCGAGCGGCGCCCCGGGGGTGGATGTCTCCTCGGGCGTGGAGCGGGCCCGGGGGGTCAAGGACCCGGCGCGCATCGCCGGCTTCATCGCCGCGGTGCGGGGGGCCTCGGCTTAAGCGGTGCCGCCCGCTCCCGCCACCTGCCGCATGATCCAGAGGCCGAGCACCAGCCCGGCCAGGCTCAGCGCCAGCGAAGCCGCCACGTAGCCGATGGCCGCCGCCGCCTGCCCCCTCTCCCACAGCGCGACCGCATCGAGGGAGAAGGAGGAGAAGGTGGTGTAGCCGCCCAGCACGCCCGTCCCCAGGAACAGCCGCCAGGGCGGCGCCGCCCCATCCCCGCGGAAGGCGAACCAGCCGGCCAGCAGCCCCATGGCGAGCGAGCCCGACACGTTCACGAAGAGCGTCGCGGCCGGGAAGCCGGTGCCGAGCAGCCGCGTCCCGGCCAGGTTCGCGCCGTGCCGCAGCGCGCCGCCGATCCCGGCGCCAAGGAAGACGACGGCGAAGCCCTGCATCAGCGCCGCCCGCCCCCCCGCAGCGCGCTGCCGGCGACCGCGGCCAAGGCGCCGCCGAGCAGCACCATGCCGGCTGCCCCCGGCCCGGCGCCGAGCCCGCGGAGCAGTGCCGCGGCCAGCACCACGCCGAGCAGCGCCAGGGCGAGGAACCCGTCCTCCACGAACAGGCCGAGCAGCTCGGCGAGCACCGCCCTCATCGCGCCGGCACCGGGACCCGGCCGCGCAGCGCCGCGACGGTGGCGAGGCCGGTCAGGAGGAAGGCCAGCGCCATGCCGAGGATGGCCAGGTCCTCGCCCGGCCAGGCGACGCCCAGCGCCTCCCCCGTCCAAAACACGCCGAAGGCGGAGAGCAGCACGCCCACGCCGAATTTCAGCGTGTTCTCCGGCACCCGGGCGAGCGGCCGGCGCAGCGCCACGCCCATCGCCAGCACCAGCGCGCAGGCAGCAAGCGCGCCGAGCCCGGCCGGCAGCAGCAGCCCGCGCCCGGCGCCGACCGCGATGACGATGAAGGCGACTTCCAGCCCCTCCAGCAGCACCGCCTTGCCGGCAGTGGCCCCGGCCGCCCAGTCGAGCCGCGCGGCGCGGCGGAGCTCCGCCGTCTCGGCGGCGAACAGCGCAACCTCGTCATGCAGCGGGATGCAGCCGGCGGCGCGCAGGATGGCCTTGCGCAGCCAGCGCCCGCCGAAGAGCAGCGCGGCGAGGCCGACCACGCCCTGCACGAGCGGCAAGGGCACGCGGTCCAGCAGCGGGCCGAGTGACAGCACCAGCAGGGCGAGCACCGCGAGCCCCGCCGCCGTGCCGAGCAGCGCCGGCCGCCAGCCGCGCACCGTGGCCACGGCGAGAACGATCGTGAAGGCCTCCACCACCTCGACCAGCGAGGCGAGGAAGGCCGAGGCGATGGCCGGGGCGGCGGCGGTCCAGGTCATGCACATCCCTTCGTCATGGTGGGCCTTCGTCATGGCGGGCCGGCCTGGCATCGCGGCGGGGACCAGGGCAGGCCGGCCTGCCGCGCGGCGCGGCTGCGATCATCGGCCCTCCGGCGGCTGCCGGGGGCCCCTCCCCGTCGGGCCGGCACGCTATGGGCGGGGCCGGGGCCGGTCAATGCCGCGCGGCTTCCGCGCGGCGAGGGGCAAGGCTATGAGCGCCTTCATGCACGCCCCCCGCCCCAACTCCTTCCGCCAGGGCCCGGATGCCCGCGGCCGCTTCGGCGAATTCGGCGGCCGCTTCGTCGCCGAGACGCTGATGCCGCTGATCCTGGAGGTCGAGCGCGCCTACGAGGCCGCGAAGCGCGACCCCGCCTTCGACGCGGAATGGCGGCGGCTGCTGACGCATTACGTGGGGCGTCCCTCGCCGCTGTGGTTCGCCGAGCGGATGACGGCGCATTGCGGCGGTGCCCGCATCTACTTCAAGCGCGACGAGCTGAACCACACCGGCGCGCACAAGATCAACGCCGTGCTCGGCCAGATCCTGCTGGCGAGGCGCATGGGCAAGCGGCGCATCATCGCGGAGACCGGGGCGGGCCAGCACGGCGTCGCCACCGCCACGGCCTGCGCGCTGTTCGACCTGCCCTGCACCGTCTTCATGGGGGCGACGGATGTGGAGCGGCAGCAGCCCAACGTCTTCCGCATGAAGCTGCTGGGGGCGGAGGTGGTGCCGGTGACGAGCGGCGCCGCCACGCTGAAGGACGCGATGAACGAGGCGCTGCGCCACTGGGTGGCCAATGTCGCGGACACCTACTACTGCATCGGCACGGTGGCGGGTCCGCACCCCTATCCGATGATG
Source organism: Crenalkalicoccus sp. (assembly GCA_035640795.1). GTDB lineage: Bacteria > Pseudomonadota > Alphaproteobacteria > Acetobacterales > Acetobacteraceae > DASQVL01. The sequence goes on from DASQVL010000271.1 coordinate 2,958, forward strand.
GTGCGCGACTTCCAGAGCGTGATCGGCGCCGAGGCGCGCGAGCAGATCCTGGCCGCGGAGGGAAGGCTGCCGGACGCGCTGGTCGCGGCGATCGGCGGCGGGTCCAACGCGATGGGGCTGTTCTATCCCTTTCTCGACGAGCCGGAGGTGGCCATGTACGGCGTGGAGGCCGCCGGGCGCGGCCTGCACACGGGGGAGCATGCGGCCTCGCTGGAGAAGGGCCGCCCCGGCGTGCTGCACGGCAACCGCATGTACCTGCTGCAGGATGCGGACGGCCAGGTGCAGGAGGCGCATTCGATCAGCGCGGGCCTCGACTACCCCGGCGTGGGGCCGGAGCATTCCTGGCTGCACGAGCTCGGCCGGGTCCGGTATGTGGGCGCGACGGATGACGAGGCGCTGGCCGCCTTCCAGCTCTGCTCGCGCCTCGAGGGCATCATCCCGGCGCTGGAGCCGGCGCATGCGCTGGCGCATGTGCTGCGGCTCGCCCCCACCATGAAGCGGGATGCGATCCTGGTGATGAATCTCTGTGGCCGCGGGGACAAGGACATCTTCGCGGTGGCGAAGCATCTGGGCGTGGCGCTGTGACGGCGCCCGATCGCGGAGCGGAGCGGAGCGTGAATCGGCCGCTATCAACAGTGCCCGACCGCGGAGCGGAGCGGAGCGTGGATCGGCCGCCCGGCGGCGGAGCCGGCAGGTCGCGCATCGCCGAGAGGTTTGCCGCGCTGAAGCGCGAGGGGCGCGGCGCGCTGGTCACCTACCTGCAGGGCTTCGATCCCGACCGGGCGACCTCGCTTGCGCTGCTGCGCGGGCTGCCGGAGGCGGGGGCCGACATCCTGGAAATCGGCGTGCCCTTCACTGATCCGATGGCGGATGGCCCGTCCATCCAGCGCGCGGCGCTGCGCGCGCTGAAGGCGGGCGCGACCCTCGCCGGCGTGCTGGCGCTGGTGCGGGAGGTGCGGGCGACCGAGGATGCGACGCCGATCGTGCTGATGGGCTACTACAACCCGATCCTCGCCTATGGCGTCGCGCGCTTCTGCGCGGATGCGGCGGCGGCGGGCGTGGACGGGCTGATCATCGTGGACGTGCCGCCCGAGGA
>DASQVL010000272.1:0-6220 GCA_035640795.1 Crenalkalicoccus sp.
CGGCCGCCGCCGCATCACGCGCCGCGCCGCAGCAGTTCGACTACTCGCCGCGCCGGGTCCAGCCGCACCCAGTCGCCGGTGCGGATCACCCCGGCGGGGTCGGGCGACCACCCCTCGGTGATCGGGATGCCGGCCAGCACCGCGCCCTGCACCATCACCGGATTGGTCACGCCGAAGATGAAGGCGCGCGGCGCGATGCCCTTTGCCTTGATGTCCTGGAAGGCCCAGCCGGCGGCGATGCCACCCTTGGCGCTCGGGAAGAAGCAGATGCGGTCGGCGATGCGCGTGCCTTCCAGCGCGTGGCCCGGCTTGCTGATCAGCCCGCTCCAGCGGTCGAGGTCGTAGCGCGGCGAGAAGCCCTCGGGCGAGACCACCGCCTCGCCCTCCACCACCGGGCCGAAGGCGCGCTCCAGCCGGATCACGGCGAGCGGCGCGCTCATGCCAGGCGCCCCGTGCAGGCGATCTCGACACAGTCGGCGGTGCGCCGCAGCACGGTGCGGAAGCGGTGCGCGCCGATGATGTTCACGATCTTCGCGCTGTTGCTGACCAGGGTACGCCAGCCATTGCGTTCGCGCATGGGGGAGAGGTTCTGCAGGATGTAGAAGCAGACGCCTTCCAGCACCGCGACCCCTGCATCCTCGAGCGGCGCGAGGTCGCCAAGGTGGCGCGCCGCGCTGATCACGCCGTTGCTCGCGGTGACGAAGACGCTCGTCCCCGGGGCGACGCGCCTTCCGGCGAAGAGCTGCGCGAGGCGCCTCATCTCGAAGAGCGAGAGCTGCGGCCCGGAGAAGACGACGAGCCGCCCGTCGCCGCCCGCGAGGTCGTAGCCGCGGTAGAGCGCCGCGAGGTCCGCCTCGGTCACCGCCATGCGCTCCACATCCGCCGGCACGGCGCCGCCGAAGGCCTCCGCCAGGCTCGGTGCCTCCGGCGTTACCCCCTCCATGTGGAACATGCCCATGGAGCCGTAGGAGGCGAGGGCGCAGCCGAGATGCTTGAGCTCATCGGCAAGCGGCGCGCGGCGCAGGCCGGTGAAGACCGGCACGGCGAAGTAGTCCTGGTGGCGCTCCCCGACGATCCGGCCGACCGCGCCCCAATCCGCCAGATCGTCCAGCGCGGCGCCGGAGAGGTCCACCAGGAAGCGCCCGCGCCGGTGCGCATCGAGCTGGAAGCCGTATTCCGGCGTGCGGCCGGTGATGGCGGCGGCAAGCGCCGCGGGCCCGCTCTCGAAATTGGTGCGCGCGCCGAAGACGCTGTTCGCGGTGATGCAGGTGCCGGTGTCGCCCCAGGCCACGCGCTCCTTGAAATGCGGCTGGTAGAGCGTCTGGTAGTTGATGCAGGTATCGGTGGTCATCACGCCCATCGCCTGCAGCGTGGCGATCACCTGGCGTTCCTTGGCGCATTCGCCCGGATCCTGGCCGAGCCGGTCGGCCCAGGCGAAGTCCACGCAGCGGGCATTGGTGGTGACGGGGATGCGAGCGCGGGCGCCCGCCGCCTGCATCTCCTTCAGGAAGGCGAGGCCGGCATCGCCCAGCACCTCGATGTCGCCCATCATGTGGGCGTTGGTCACCGGGACGAAGCGGGCTGCGCCGAAGAAGCGCCCGACCTCCTGCTGGTAGGCGAGGGCGCGCCGCGCCGCCTCCCCCGCCGCGCCGGCGAGGATCGCGCCTTCCTCCGCATTGAGCTGCATGGCCGCCCCTTCCTCCTCGCGCCGCCGCCGGCCGGGCTGCCCCGGCCGGCGGCGGCGCGGGACGCTACAGGCGAATTTCCGGGCCGTCCATGTCGCGTCCCGGTGGATTAAAAACCAGGCCAGCACAACTTGCTGATGCGTAATGCAATGAAGGCCCAAGACGATGGCGGAGAGGCGAAGGTTACCGTCGCATTTCTGAAAGCAAATCTTCTTCAAACGTCCCATGGTCGCAACGCGTAACCAATCGTACGCCGGGGAGGCGGGCTTTCCGTTCGTGCCCGCAGCGGCGCGGAGGACGCCACGCCGCGTCACGTCCTCGGCAAATGGGATCGAAAATGACTGCCAACCCCTATCTGCTCGGCCTCGAGCCGAACGTCCATTTCGAGTCGCTGCTCACCGCGGGCGACGTCGTCAACGGCAAGATCTTCGGCGGGACACCGGACGGCATCGGCGCCTTCGACAACGGCGACGGCACCATCACCATCCTGCTGAACCACGAGATCGCCATCAACGGCACCTTCTCCAACCCGGCGAGCGCGGTGCACGACCATGGCTCCGCCGGCTCCTGGGTGGACGCGATCGTCCTCGACAAGACGACGCATGAGGTGATCAGCCTCTCCGACCTCGGCCAGACCATCTACCAGGACAATGACGGCGACGGCGTCTACACCCAGGCGACCACCGCGATCAGCCGCCTCTGCTCGGCCGACCTCGCCAGCGTGAACGCCTTCTTCTATGCGGGCGCGGACGGCATCGTCGGCACCGCGGACGATGTCGGCACCACGAACCGCATCTTCCTGAACGGCGAGGAGCAGGGCATCGGCAACGGCACGCCGACGGCGGGCGGCGGCGCCTATGACAGCCGCGCCTTCGCCTGGATCGCCACCGGGGCGGACAAGGGCTCGGTCTTCGAGCTGCCGGGCATGGGCAACACCAGCTTTGAGAACCTGGTGGCCAGCCCGAACAGCGGCGCCAAGACCGTGGTGATGATGGACAACGACACCAGCCCGGCGGGGCAGGTCTACGTCTATGTCGGCAACAAGCAGGCGACCGGCAACGACATCCAGAAGGCGGGCCTGGTCGGCGGGCATCTCTTCGGCATCGTCGCCGAGGGCATCGGCGCGGCCAGCAACACCAGCACGGATAACGGGCGCGAGGCTTCGCAGACCGAGGTGCCGACCTCCGGCAGCTTTGCCCTCGCCGATCTCGGCGACGTTTCCGGCATGACCGGCACGCAGATCCTGACCGCGGCGAACGCGGCCGGCGTCAGCGGCTGGTGGCGGCCCGAGGATGGCGCCTGGGACAACCAGAACCCGAACAAGTACTACTTCGTCACGACCGCCAGCCAGACCGCGTCGACCCGCCTGTGGTCGCTGACCTACACCGACATCACCCATCCGGAGCTGGGCGGCACCTTCAAGCTGGAGTTCCAGGGCACCGTCGGCACCCAGGTGATGTTCGACAACGTCACCGTGGACCAGAACGGCCACGTCATCCTCTGCGAGGATCCGGGCAGCTACAACGGCGCCTCCAAGGTGTGGGACTACGACCCGGCGAGCGGGCAGATCCACCTCATCGCCAAGCACGACCCGGCGCTGTTCGGCGACGGCGACCTGACGCACCTGACCACCCCGCCGACCGCGCCCTTCACCACGGACGAGGAGAGCTCGGGCGTCATCGACGTGACGAGCCTGCTGGGGGATGCCAACACCAAGGCCTACCTGATCGACACCCAGGCGCATTACCTGACCGGCGACCCGAACACGGTCGAGGGCGGGCAGCTCCAGGTGATGTACGTCGATACGCCGACCGATGGCGGCCGTGGCGACGATTCGGTCAATGGCGGCTACACCGACGACACCCTGAACGGGAAGGGCGGCGCCGACCTGATCCGGGGCGGCAGCGGCGACGACAGCCTGCGCGGCAGCAGCGGTGAGGACACCCTCATCGGTGGCGCCGGGGCGGACACGCTGAAGGGCGGCGACCAGGTCGACGTGTTCCAGTACAACGCGGCCTCCGAGGGCGGCGACACCATCCTGCACTTCAAGTCGGGCTATGACGCGATCTGGGTCTCCGCCTCCGGCTTCGGCGGCGGCCTGACGGCGGGCGGCGGGCTGGCCGCCGACCAGTTCGTCGCCGGCAGCACGGCGACCGCGGCGCACGGGCAGTTCCTGTTCGACGCGGCGACGAAGACGCTGCTGTGGGATGCGGACGGCACCGGTGCCGGCGCGGCGGTGATGATCGCCCACGTCGAGGGCCATGCGACGGTGTCGGGTTCCGACATCCACGTTATCGCCTGAACGAAACCAGCCGGGGCGGCCAGCCGCCGCCCCGGCGCCTTTCCACAGTGCGGCGGGGCCTTTCACCGGCGTTGAAGGACCGTCATCCTTCTGCCAGCCGGCGTCGGCGCTCGCTGCGGGCAGGCGCGGCCGCGCTGAACGAAGCGGGCGTACCGACCCCGCGCGGCGGGCAGTGGTGGGCGGAGGGGGTGCGCAAGGCGCTCATCAGGCGGAGCAGGCACGGGGGGTCCTGTCCAGTGGGTGAAGCCCTGCGGCGCCCCGATCAGCGGCGTGGCGGGAGCGAGCGCCAGAGAACGGCTGCGATGGACGCGGCCGCCGCGCCGGCCGCGACGTTCCAAACGAACGCGGATCCGCCGTCTGCGCCGCGAAGGACGGCGGCGGGAGTGCTGCAGGAGCGCTCCCGCATTGCTGCTGCACTACTGCGGGCGGGATTCAAGCGTGATCAGCGGGTTAGGGTCGGGACCTATAACGAGTTCACAGCGCGCGCCGCATCATGATCATGCCGGCTTGTCGGCTTCCATCACGAGGCTCTCCAACTCATAGAACCCCGCCGGCACACGGTCCAAATGCTCCAAGTTCCTTAGCTCCGCATGCCGACTGGTGTTGACGTTTTCGCGGCGCATATTCGTGAAGCCAGCCTTCTCCAGCGACAGTCTCAGCGAATACTCGTCATATATGAAGGTGTGGCCCCAAGCTTTGAAGTAGTAGTTGATGATGAAAACGGGGTGCGACGTTGGGGCTTCTGCCCCATTTCCGACCCTATGCAGTTCCGACCAAGTCCAATCCATATATGCTTTGTAGCGCTCATCTTCAGGCTGGCGGTAAAAGTCTAGGAAAACCGGGAAGTTTGGCGTCACTATGCGAATGGTACCGCCCGGTTTCAAAACTCGGGCGCATTGTTGAAGCATGCACGCGCCGTCGCTGAAGCTTATGTGCTCGATCATGTGTTCAGTGTAGATATAGTTGAAAGTAGAATCGCGGAATGGAAACTTCTTTGTCGCGTCCACAACCACTACACCAGGCTTGGGCGTGTAGTCGGAGTTCAGCCAGCCGTCGATCCGGAAAGCTCCGGCACCGATGTGTAGCCTGGGTTTCTCGCTGGTCTTGAAGTGGGCCGCTATCGCGCGCCGGTCCTGGCCGACTGTTTGGCGGTAAGCGATCAATGCAGACCTGGCGGCCGGTTTCACGGCCTCCAATACGCCCAAGCGGTCAGCCGTCCGAAAGACAAGGTCGTAGACCGACATTCCGCCCCCTGCTGAATCCTGCGGCCTGGGCCTCGCCGCGGAAGCTCCTCTTCCGCTGTAACGCTCACGGTTCTCGAGGCGCAAGGTGCGCCATGCGACAGCCTACATGGCCGCCTTGGAGTTGCCTCGGGCACCCGGAGCGGTTCCAGGGGGCGAGTTCGCCGTGGCACCCTGGATGGCGGTTCTGGGCACGGCCTCACAGCCAGAAGCTGAGGGTCGCGCCGAGCTGCACGGCGGCGAGGAAGTTGGTGGCCAGCTTGTCGCAGCGGGTGGCTATCCGGAAGTCCTTCAGGCGTCCGACCATCCGCTCGATGGCGTTGCGGCCTCGGTAGAGGACGGGGCTGAAGCAGTGCTTCCAGCGCCGGTTGCGCTTGGAGGGGATGTTGACCACCTCCACCACCTCGCCCGGCCTAGCGCCGGGGCTTGGTAGGCCCGGCCGCCCCCGCCCCCTGGCGAGGGTCCCGCGGAGATCGCGGCGCCATTCGAGCGGGTCCGGAGGAGGGTCGGCCTCGGCGTGCCGGACCTGGCGGCGGAGCCATGCGGCGACGCTGGGCGGGACGCCGGGGCCGCCTTCGCTGAACCAGTATTGGATGGCCGCGCGGTGGGTGCCGAGCTTGCGTGCGATCCACCCCTGGCTCCGGTCCAGCGCCTCGAGTGGCGGCCAGCAGTGACGGCAAGCCCTCCGGGGCGGCGCCGGTCCAAGCCTACCTGGCGCGTGCGTTCGGTAACCGGCTGGCTGAGGCTCGCGCTGCTATGGAAGCGCTCGCGGCGCGGCTCCCGCCCGAGGAGCTGGGGCGCCAAGGGCGAGTTGCGGCTGGACCGGATACAGGGCGCGGTGCCCTAACGCCGACCCGCGCCGACCTTTTTTGGGCCATGTGTCCGGTCAATGTCCGGTCAGGATCAAGGCCAGCTAGCTAAGTGCCTGCCGGGTGAGGGATTCGAACCCCCGACCTTCGGTTTACAAAACCGGGGTGACAGACCGCCTCCGG
>DASQVL010000273.1:0-9071 GCA_035640795.1 Crenalkalicoccus sp.
GGTATCGCTACGTATGCGGGCCGGGCCGAACGCGTGGGGCCGCGTCCTGGCCGGCCAGCCCCCGCCTCAGCGTGGCGGGGCGGGGGCCGGCCGGGGCGGCGGCTTCGGCGCCGCGGGGCCGGTGATCACATCGAAATCATAGTCGTCGCGCGGCATGGAGGGCCTCCTTTCGGGTGGGGCCGTCCAGCGGGCGGGGATCCGGAGTCCGAAGACGCGAAAGCCGCCAGCTGGTGGCGGCTTTCGGGGTTGCGTGGATGCGCGAGACCTCAGGCCGCCGGGTAGGGCCAGCGGTACCAAAATCGGGTGGCGGGGCGGGCGCATGCCATGCGGCGGAATCTATACGATCTCGTCAGTCATTTGCAAGCACGGCGCCGGCGTGGATGCGCCCGGCGGGGGTTGGGGCCGGACAAGGTGGCGCGCCCGGCAGGATTCGAACCTGCGACCACACGCTTAGAAGGCGCGTGCTCTATCCAACTGAGCTACGGGCGCAACGCGGTGGCATCAATGCGTCCAGTTGTCGGTCCGGCCGAAGCGGAAATTATCAGCGTAGCTCTTCGGCCGGATTCGCACCGGCTTCGGCTCCTCCACCTCATAGGGGATGTCGTTCGCCTCGGCATAGGCCACCGCCTGCTCGCGCGTCTCGAAATGCAGACGCACCTGGCCGTTGGTGTCGCCGGAGCCGGCCCAGCCCATCAGCGGGTCGAGGCGCAGCCGCTCCCCCGGCTCGAATTCCAGCACCCAACCCAGGGTGTTGCCGCGGCCGGACTGCATGGCGGAGCGGGGGGGGACGTAGATGCGGGCGAGCTGGCGTCCGGGCATGGAGGATCCTGCGCTGCGGTCGGGCGGGCGGGGCCTCGGGGCGGCGGGATTCGAACCCACGACCTGCTGTACCCAAAACAGCCGCGCTACCAGGCTGCGCCACGCCCCGGGGGCGGGCGCAACCTATGTACTCCGGCGCGGCGGGGCAACCCGGGCCGTTCCTATCGGATCAGTGCGCAGTGCCGAAGATGCGCTGCTCCACCCGGTCGCCGACGCGGATGTCGAGCCGCTCCGCCGTGCCGGCGGCCAGTTCCAGGGTCGCCCGCACCGGCCCGCGGCTCTCGATGGTGGCGAGCGACTGCGGCACGGTGCGCTCGGCGATGCGGTGGATGCGCCCATCCGCCGTGATGAACACCATGTCGAGCGGCACCAGCGTGTTGCGCATCCACATCGCCGATTCGCGTGGGATGCCCCAGTCGAACAGCATGCCGCCATCGGGCGGGACGGATTGGCGGAACATCAGCCCGGTCACCTGCTGCTCGGGCGAGAGCGCCATCTCGACCTGGAATTCGTGCCGCTTGCCGTCCCGGGTGACGATCGCGAGCGGCTCGGTCGGCAGGGTGGGCTGCGGTCCGGTTTGGGCGCGGGCCATGAGGGGCAGCAGGGCGGGCAGGGCGAGCAGGGTGCGGCGCAGCATGGCGCGGACCATGCCACCGCGGCCAGCCCGGCGCCAAATGGTGGCGGCCGCCCCGCTTCGCGCGCAAGCTCCGCCCATGCCCGAGCCCCGCCTGGTCCGCACGCCCCTGCTCGACATCGCGGTAGAGGAGAGCGGGCCGCCGGATGGCCCGCCCGTGCTGCTGCTGCATGGCTTCCCCTACGCGCCGCGCGGCTTCGACGCGGTGGTGCCGCTCCTGGCCGCCGCCGGCCGGCGCTGCCTGGTCCCGGCGCTGCGCGGCTACGGCGCAACGCGCTTCCGCGATGGGGCGACGCCGCGCTCCGGCGAGCAGGCCGCGCTCGGCGCCGACCTGCTCGCGCTGCTCGATGCGCTGAACATCCGGCGCGCGGTGCTGGCCGGCTATGACTGGGGCGGGCGGGCCGCCTGCGTCGTCGCTGCGCTGTGGCCGGAGCGCGTGGCGGGCCTCGTCACCTGCACCGGCTACAACATCCAGGACATCGCCGCCGCGTCCCGGCCGCTGGCGCCGGAGCAGGAGCACCGGCTCTGGTACCAGTACTACTTCCATACGGAACGGGGGCGGGCGGGCCTCGCGGAGAACCGGCACGGCCTCGCGCGGCTGCTGTGGCGGCTGTGGTCGCCCGACTGGGCCTTCACCGAGGCCGCCTTCGCCGCGAGCGGCGCCTTCTGGGACAACCCGGATTTCGTCGAGGTCGTCATCCATTCCTACCGCCACCGTTTCGGCTATGCGCCGGGCGACCCGGCCTTCGCAACCATCGAGGCGCGGCTGGCGACGCAGCCGGCCATCACAGTGCCGGCAATCGCGCCGCATGGCGCGAGCGATGGAGTCGGGCCGGTGGAGGACTCGGCGGGCCATGCGCGGCATTTCCGTGGGCCCTATGAGAGACGGGTGCTGCCGCGGGTCGGCCATAACGTGCCGGAGGAGGCGCCGGAGGCGTTTGCGCGGGCGGTGCTGGACCTGCCGGCGGAGTAGGTGGCCCTTGGGGGAGGAAGGGAACTTCCTCCCCCAAGCCCCCACCATCCTTTTTCTGATCCTTTCGCCGCCGCGCTTGCCCGGTCCGACAGGAAGACTCCCAGCCGGGGTTGATCAGCGGACGGTCGCGACGAGCTTCGGCGCGGGCGACCCCAGCGCCGCCACGCGCTGCACCGCGGCGCGCACCGCGCCGCGCCGCGGCGCGTCGCGCAGCGTGGTGAACCAGTGCTCGGGCGGCGCACGCCCGGTGGAGCGGCTCCAGGCCAGGCCGCGCAGCACCGCCTCCGCCGCCGGCGGCAACCCGACCGGGATCTCCAGGCCGTTCAGCGTGGCCCAGACGCCCGCCCAACAGCGCCCGACGGACCACGGGTTGTACCCGCCGCCGCCCAGCACGATGAGGCGCGGCGCCTCCGCCATCAGCGCCCGCACCACCGACCAGTGCGCGTTGTTCGAGAGGGCGAGGCGCGACAGTGGATCCTCCTCGAGCCCGTCCGCCCCGCACTGCAGCATGATGGCTTGCGGGCGCAGCCGCCGCGCGATGGGCAGGATCGCCTCGTGCAGCAGCCAGCGCATCTCGTCGTCGTGGAAGCCGGGCGGCACCGGCAGGTTGCAGGCATGACCGCCGGCGCGGTCCTCCGCCGCGCCGGTGCGCGGCCAGCGGCCGTCCTCATGCACAGAAAGGGTGAAGACGCGCGCATCATCGTGGAAGGCGTCCTGCACGCCATCGCCGTGATGCGCGTCGATGTCCACGTAGAGCAGGTTGTCGAGGCCGAGATCGAGCCAGGTCAGCAGGCCGAGCACGGCGTCGTTCAGATAGCAGAAGCCGCTGGCGCGATCTGGGCGCCCGTGATGCGTGCCGCCGCCGGGGACGTGCACGATGCCGCCCTGCCGCGTCAGCCGCGCCGCCAGCATCACGCCGCCGGCGCCGGTCGCGGGACGGGAGAAGACCTCGCGGTAGACCGGGTTGCCATGCGCGCCGATGTGGAAGCGCACGCGGTCGGCCTCGTCCACCTGACGCGTCGCCTCGGCGCGCTGCAGCGCCGCGATGTAGTCCGGGTGGTGGAAGCGGGCGAGTTGTTCGGGCGTCGCCCGCGGGCTGTCCAGGTAGCGCGTCGGGTCGAGCCAGCCCATGGCGCGGATCAGGTCGAGGGCGGTGGAGACGCGCGGGATCGCGAGCGGGTGCTTCGGCCCGTAGGTCGAGCGGCGGTAGATCTCCGAACCGATCAGCACCGGCGCGTCGCGCGGGTCAGGCAGCATGGGATGCGCGATGCGGGGCGCAGGATGGCCGCGGCCTCAGCCCGCCGGCACCGCCCGCGCGATCGCCAGGAAGTCGGCGGCGACGAGGCTCGCCCCGCCGACCAGCGCGCCGTCCACATCCGGCAGCGCGAGGATGGCCGCCGCATTCCCCGGCTTGACCGAGCCGCCGTAGAGGACGCGAAGGCGCTGGCCCGCCGCGCCGAACCGCTCGACCAGGCGCCCGCGGATCGTGCCGTGCAGGGCGGCGATCTCCGCCTCGGTCGGCGTGCGCCCGGTGCCGATGGCCCAGACCGGCTCATAGGCCACGACGCCCTGCGCCGCCGCGAAGCCCTCCGGCAGGCTGCCCGCAAGCTGCCGCGCCACCACCGCCTCGGCCGCGCCGGCCAGGCGCTCCGCCTCGCTCTCGCCCACGCAGACGATGGGCGTCAGGCCCGCCGCCAGCGCCGCCTCGGCCTTGGCGCGCACCGCGGCATCGGTCTCGCCATGTGCGGCGCGGCGCTCCGAATGGCCCAGGATCACGTAGGCGGCGCCCACATCGCGCAGCATGGGTGCCGAGACGTCACCGGTATGCGCCCCCTGGGCCGCCGCGTGGCAATCCTGTGCGCCGAGCGCAACGGCGGAGCCCCGCAGCGCCGCCCCGGCCGCGGTCAGGTGCGGGAAGGGCGGGCAGACCAGCAGCTCCGCGGCAAGCCCCATGGCGCCTGCGGCGACGGCCTCGGCCAGCGCCGCGGCCTCCCGCAGCGTGCCGTGCATCTTCCAGTTCCCGGCAATCAGCGGCCGCACCCCTGGCGTCATCGGAGCCTCCCTGCCTGCCCCGGCTATCCGTGGCGCAGCGGTTTGGCAAGACGCGGCTTGGCAAGAGGGCGGTTTGGCAAGAGGGGGCCGCTCCGCTATCCCTCGGTGCCTCCGCTCAGGCCTCGCCTCATGCTCTCCGCCCTTCGCCGCTTGGCCGGCACCTTCGTTGCCAAGGCGCTGTTCGTCCTGCTGATCCTCTCCTTCGGCGTCTGGGGCATCGGCGACGTCGTGCGCAATTTCGGCGCCGATACGGCGATCGCGCGGGTGGATGGCCGCCCGATCGAGCTGCCCGAGGCGCAGGCCGCCATGCGGCGGGAGATGCAGCGCCTCTCCCGCACCCTCGGCGCGCAGTTCGAGAACGATCCGCGCGTGCGCCAGGCAGTGGCCCGCCAGGCGGTGGACAGCATCGTCATGGACCTGGTGTTGCGGCGGGAGGCGGAGCGGCTCGGCATCGCCGTGCCGGACCAGGCGGTGCGCGACTTCATTTATGGCATCGAGGCCTTCAAGGGCGCCGATGGCCGCTTCTCCCGCCCGCTCTTCGAGAATTTCCTGCGCAGCAGCAACCTGAGCGAGGGCGAGTTCCTGGCCGCGGTGCGCGCCGACCTCGCCCGCCAGCAGATGAGCACGGCGATCGTCGCCGGCGCCACCGTGCCGGATGCGCTGGCGAAGCCGCTCCGGCAGTGGGAGGGCGAGACGCGCACCGCGACCCTGGTCACGCTGCGCGACGCCGATGCGCCCGCGCCGCCGACGCCCGAGGAGCAGGCGTTGCGCCGCTTCCACGCCAACAACGCGGAGCGCTTCTCCGCCCCCGAATACCGCAAGGCGCAGGTCGCGGTGCTGACCGCCGAGCGCATCGTGAAGGAGGTGGAGGTCTCCGATGCCGAGATCGCCGCCGCCTTCCAGCAGCGCCGCGGCCAGTTCGAGAAGCCGGAGCGCCGCCAGGTCGAGCAGGCGCTCGTGCAGGACGAGGCGAAGGCGCGCGAGATCGCCGCCGCCTGGCGCGACGGCGCCGATTTCCAGAAGGTCGCGGCGATGGCCGGGGCGGCGGGTGGCCAGGCGGTCGGGCTCGGCGAGGTGGCGAAAGACGCCCTGCCGCTGCCCGAGCTGGCGGATGCCGCCTTCGCCCTGCCCGCGGGCGGCGTCAGCGACCCGGTGCATACTGCGCTCGGCTGGCACGTGCTGCGCGTCACGGCGGTCGAGCCGGCGGCGGAGAAGACGCTGGCCGAGGTGCACGACCAGCTGCGCGACACCCTGGCGCAGGAGAAGGCGGCCGACCTCGCCTTCGAGCGCGCCAACAAGGTGGAGGACGCGCTGGCCGGCGGCGCGACGCTGGCCGAGGCGGCGAAGCAATTCAACCTGGGCTTTGCCGAGGTGGAGACGGACGCCGACGGCCGCGACCCGAAGGGCGAGGAGGTGGCGCTGCCCGTCATCCCCGCCGCCCGCGCCGCCGTGCTGCGCAGCATCTTCGCCGCCCAACACGGCGAGGCACCGCGGCTGCAGGAGAACGAGGCCGGCTTCGTCGGCGTGCAGGTGACGGAGATCATCCCCCCCGCCCTCAAGCCCTTCGAGCAGGTGGAAGCGGAGGTGCGCGCGGCCTGGGAGGCCGACGCGAAGCGCCATGAACAGGAGGAGCGGGCGGCCGCGCTGCTTGCCGCCGCGAAGGGCGGCAAGCCACTGGCGGAGGCGGCCGCCGCGGCCGGTCTCGGCTCCCGCGAGGTGGGCGACCTGACCCGCACCGGCCGCGACCAGCCGGTGCCGCGGGAGCTGCTGGCGCCGCTCTTCGAGCTGAAGCCGCACGAGGCGACCATGGTGCGCACGGCGGATGGCTTCACGGTCGCCCAGGTGCAGGAGATCACGCGCCCCGATCCCGGCGCTGACCCCGCCGCGCTCGCCCAGACGAAGCAACAGACGGAGCAGGCCATGGCGCGCGACCTGGAGGTGCAGTACCTGGCCGCGCTGCGCGCCCGCGCCGATGTGCGCGTGAACGAGCGCATGGTCGCGCAGCTCGCCCAGCCCTGACGGATCAGCCCCGATGCCCGCACCCGATTTCGCCGCCTTCGCCGCCGGTCTCGCCGCCGGGCAGGGCCAGGTGCTGTGGCGGGAGCGCGTCGCGGACCTGGAGACGCCGGTCGGCGCCTACATGAAGCTCGCCGCGGGCCGCCCGAACGCCTTCCTGCTGGAAAGCGTGGAGGGCGGGATGAGCCGCGGCCGCTACTCGGCGATCGGGCTGGAACCCGACCTGATCTGGCGCTGCCGCGAGGGGCGGGCGGAGCTGAACCGCCACGCCCTGGCCGCGCCGCACGCCTTCGTGCCGGAGGGTGCGGCGCCGCTCGACAGCCTGCGCAGCGCCATCGCGGCGATGCAGCTGCCGCCGCTGCCCGGCCTGCCGCCGATCGCGGCCGGGCTGTTCGGCTATCTCGGCTACGACATGGTCCGGCTGATGGAGCGGCTGCCGAGGTTGAAGCCGGACCTGCTCGGGATTCCCGATGCCGTGCTGCTCCGCCCGACCCTGGTCGCGGTGTTCGACCATGTGCGCGACGCGCTGCTGCTCTGCACCACCGCCTGGCCGGAGCCGGGTGCGGATCCGCGCGCGGCCTGGGAGACGGCTGAGGCGCGCCTCGATGAGGCGGAGGCGGCGCTCGACCGCCCGCTGCCGCGCGCCGCCGCCCCCGTCGCGCTGCCGCCGACGCCGGAGCCCGCGAGCAACTTCACGCGGGAGGGCTTCATGGCCGCGGTGGAGCGCGCGAAGGAGTACGTACACGCCGGCGACTGCTTCCAGGTGGTGCCGAGCCAGCGCTTCTCCGTCCCCTTTGCCCTGCCGCCCTTCGCGCTGTACCGGGCGTTGCGGCGCATCAACCCGGCGCCCTTCCTGTTCTTCTTCGATTTCGGCGGCTTCGCCGCGGTTGGCGCCTCGCCCGAGATCCTGGTGCGGCTGCGCGACGGCATGGTGACGATCCGCCCGCTCGCCGGCACGCGCCGCCGCGGCGCGACGCCGGAAGAGGACAAGGCGCTGGAAGCGGAGCTGCTGGCCGACCCGAAGGAGCGGGCCGAGCACCTGATGCTGCTCGACCTCGGCCGCAACGATGTCGGCCGCGTCGCCGCGGTGGGCAGCATGCGCGTCCCCCACCAGTTCGTCATCGAGCGCTACAGCCAGGTGATGCACATCGGCTCCGAGGTGCAGGGCAGGCTGCGGCCCGGGCTCTCCGCGCTGGACGCGCTGGCCGCGGGCTTCCCGGCCGGCACGCTGACCGGCGCGCCCAAGGTGCGTGCGATGGAGATCATCGAGGAGCTGGAGCCGTCCCGGCGCGGCATCTATGCGGGCGGCTTCGGCTATTTCGGCGCCGATGGCGGCATGGACACCTGCATCGGCCTGCGCACCGCGCTGGTGAAGGACGGGGTGATGCACGTGCAGGCCGGCGCCGGCGTGGTGGCGGACAGCAACCCGGCGGCGGAGGAAGAGGAGACGCGGCAGAAGGCGCGCGCGCTGTTCCGCGCGGCGGAGGAGGCGGTGCGCTTCGCGGCGGGGCGGCGCTAGAGCATTTCCAGCCGAAGTGTTTACCGGCGGCGAACTTCGGAATCGGGACACTGGAGCTTTTCAGCCGTGCACGGCACGGGTGAAAACGCCCTGGAGCAGCGTCAGGCGGTCTGGCTCCATAGGCCGGTCGCGACCTCGGAGCCCGCCCCGCCGTTATCGTCGTGACGCGACCGCCCCGCGCCGGGGCGGCTGCCGCCCTGCCCGGCGGAACCGGAAGCGGCGCCATGCGTAACGGTCCGCGCCGCCATCGTGCGGCCCCTCAGGGAGCCATACCATGCGCCTCGCCACCGTCCTGCTCCTCGCCGCCGCCCTCGGCGGGTGCGTGACCTTCAGCAGCAGCAACCCCGACCCGCCGCCGCAGACCGTGATCGTCCCCGCCCGCTGAGGCGGCGGCGCGGGCGCGTTGCATCAGCTGCCCGGACAGCAGCGCGCCGGCAGCGGGAACACCGGTGCCGGCCACCTGCAGCCCTTCCGCCGTCCAGGTGTTGCAGGTGTAGGCCAGCGAGTAGGTGGGCGTCGCGGCAAAGAACAGGCTGCCGGGATAGGGGCCGTCGGCGATGCGCTGCGGCGCCCCGGCGGCGTCGCGCCCCAGGCTCCGCGCCAGGAAGCCTCGCAGCCGCTCCAGCCCGGAGGCCGAGATGCGGAAATCCGTCACCTCGGCGAAGGCGGCAGCGGGCGGCGCGCGCAGCCCGGTGACGAGGATGGCGCCGCGGCCAGGGATCAGCGCCAGTGCCGCGTCCAGCCAGGTGCGGTCCGGGCTGGTCCAGTAGCCGCGCTCGCCGAAGCCGAACAGCAGCCAGGTGGCGGCGCCCCCTGGACCTGCCAGGGTTGTAGCGCGTCAGACGTCGAGCGCGCGCTGCTCGGCGCCGGCGCGGCGATCGCGCGGGGCGCGGCGGAAGCCTTCCTGGCGGCCGAGGGGCGGCAGGCGATCGCTTTCATCATGCACGCCGGCCAGAAGTTCCACGATCGTCTTCACCATGATCTTGCGGAACTGGCCGAGGCCCGTGGAGGCGTAGCCATGGCTCGCCGCCTCGGTGAGCATTGATTTGGTGGGGTCG
>DASQVL010000274.1:0-8843 GCA_035640795.1 Crenalkalicoccus sp.
GCCAGCGGCCAGGGCTTCACCGTGACCGCCTTCGGCAAGGCGGCCGACGCGGCCTTCCTGTTCGACAGCGAGGACGGGACGATCACCGGCTGGACGCCAGGGGTGGACCCGGCACATGCCGTGCTCGCCGTGGACAACTCGGACAGCGGCGCCGTCTACAAGGGGCTCGCCATCGGCAATGACGGCACGCAGTCGCTGCTCTACGCGGCCAACTTCCACTCCGGCAAGGTCGAGGTCTACGATCACGACTTCCAGCTGGTGAACCGCATCACCGATGCCTCGCTGCCGAAGGACTACGCGCCCTTCGGCGTGCAGGTGCTGGGCGACCACCTGTTCGTCACTTACGCGAAGCAGGACGCGGCGGGCAGAGACGACGTCGCGGGCAAGGGACACGGCTTCGTGGACGAGTTCAACCTGGATGGCACGCTGGTGCAGCGGGTGGCGAGCCACGGGCCGCTCGACTCGCCCTGGGGCGTATCGCTTGCGCCGGAGAGCTGGGGCGCGCTGGCAGGCGACCTGCTGGTCGGCAATTTCGGCGATGGCACCATCCTCGCCTACAACCTCTCGACCGGCACTTTCGACGGCAAGCTGCGCGGGGCGGATGGCGCCCCGCTGCACATCGACGGGCTGTGGGGGCTGATTCCCGGCAATGGCGGCCTGGGCGGCGACCCGGCGAAGATCTACTTCACCGCGGGTGTGGACGACGAGGCGCACGGATTGTTCGGCAGCCTCGCGGTGCATACGGACGCGCTGCTCGCGTGACGGCAGGGCGGCGGCGGCAACGCGCCGCCGCCCGCCTGCCCCGGGCGGTCGCCGTGCCGCCTGGCGCGGCGGGCCTCAGTACCACCAGCCGTAGCCCCAGGGACCCCAGTTCCAATTGTAGGCCGCCTCCTCGCTCATCTGGGCGGCCAGTTCCTGCTCATTCGCCAGCTTCTTCTCGAACACCTCGCGCCGGTAGCGGTCATAGGCCTGCTGGGTGCCGGCATAGAGGCAGCCGCAGATCGTCGGATCGGCGTAAAGCCAGGTGACCTGGTTGCCCTCCACCCGCCGCACGAAGTGGTGCGGCGGCAGGCGCCGCAGGGCGGCCACGCGCTCTGGCGTGTTCGCCGGCTGCTGCACGAAGCCGGCGGCGGCGAGCAGGTTTTCCCGCTGTTCGACGCGCTGGGCGGGGCTGGTGCAGGCGGCGAGGGCCAGGGCGAGTACAGCGGCGAGGGCCGTGCCTCGCGATGCGGCACCGGTCATGGCGGCGTCTCCCTTCCCGGCGGCCCGGCGGCCGCGCTCGGGTGCCACGCTAGCCCGCGGCCGGATGGAGTGAAATGATCTAGCCGTGATCCATTGGTCCCGGCGCCATAGGCCACCGGATCGCCGCCGCGACGGCGCGAGCGTTGCGCGGCTGGTGTCCTGCCCGCTCCGTTCGCTGCTTCAGCAGCGAACGGAGCGGACCAGCTGGCCACCGAAAACCAAGGCTGGTGTTCCGATCCGGAGGGCGCCGCACTGGCGGCGAACTTCGGAATCGGGACACTGGGCGACTTGCTGCGCCTGGACCCCCATGCTGAGTTGCGGGCCACCGCCCCGGCAGAGGGCGCGACGGCCCGGAGGAAACGATGCCCCGCTTGCGCCCGCCGCACTTCGCGGCCGCCCTGACACTGGCGCTGTCCCTGACCGCTCACTCGGCCCCCGCACAGCCGCAGCCGGCCAGCGGCAGCCTGACCGTGGCGCTGGCGGCGGAACCCACGACGCTCGACCCGGTGCGCTTCTCGGCGGGCGTGGACACCTACGGCGTCGGCCAGATCTTCGAGCAGCTGCTGCGCCCCGACCCGGAGGGCAGGCTGGTGAACTGGCTGGCCGAGCGGTGGGAGATCGCCGGCACGCCGGAGAAGCCCATCATCGACGTCCACATCCGCCCGGGCGTCACCTTCCACAATGGCGACCCGCTGACCGCCGCCGATTTCGAGTTCTCCTACAACCGCCTGCGCGACCCGGCGCAGAGCCGCTGGGCGCATCTGCAGGCGGCCGTCGAGCGCTTCGAGGTGGTGGACGACCTGCATTTCCGCATCCACTTCAAGGAGCCGGACGCCACCTACATCGCCGCCTATCTCCAGCTCTGGGCCATGCCGAAGCGCTACTTCGAGCAGGTCGGCCCGGAGGGCTTCGCCCATGCCCCGGTCGGCACCGGCCCCTGGCGCCTGGTCTCCTGGAAGGTGAAGGAGGAGATGCGGCTGCAGGCCTTCGACGGCTACTGGAACCGCGAGCACCGGCCGGGCGTGCATGAGCTGACCATCAAGTTCATCCCGGAGGACCTCACCCGCGTCGCCGCCTTCCGCACCGGCGCGGTGGACTGGATGGACGCGGTGCCGCCGGTGATGGTGGAGGAGTTCCGCAAGATGCCGGGCGTCTCCACCGCCAGCATGGTCAGCGGAAACAACCTCTACATCGACATGACGAGCGAGCAGTCCGGCTCGCCCTTCCATGACGTGCGGGTGCGCCAGGCGCTCGCCCATGCGGTGGACATGGACGCCATCATCCGCCGCGTGCTGTTCGGCCAGGGACAGCGCTATGCCGAGATCGGCCCCGGCGGCGCCGGCTACGACCCCGCGCTGAAGCCGCTGCCCTACGACCCGCGCCGCGCGCGGGAGCTGCTGCGCCAGGCGGGCTTCCCCAACGGCTTCGACACGCCCTGCTACAACCTCATCACGCCGCGCGAGCCGAACGTGAAGGAGATGGGCGAGGCGGTCTTCGCCTATCTCACCGCCGTGGGCATACGCTGCCGGGTGGTGCAGCTGGAATACGGCGCCTGGATCAACCTCGGCCGCCGCGCCACCCCGCCGGAGCTCGACGGCGTGCTGAGCTGGATGTGGTCGCAGGGTGTCCCGGGCGATCCCGGCGTGCCCTGGGCCGGCCACCTGCACAGCTACCAGGAAGGCACCGGCTGGGGCAGCTACTCTTATACCCGCGACGAGGAGATGGACCGGCTGGTGGAGGAGCAGCGGCGCATCATGGACCCCGAGCAGCGCGCCGTCCTGCTGCGCCGCATCGCGCAGATCAAGCGCGACCGCGTGCTGGGCGGCTGGACCACCTATCGCCCGCTGGTCACCTTCGCCTGGCGCACCGACAAGGTCAGTTTCACGCCCTGGCCCTGGCCCGGCTATTACCGCAACTTCCAGGAGATCGGGCTCCGCCAATGAGCATGAACGAGGCCGAATACCTGGACCGCCTCCGCGCGCTCTGGGCGAAGAACTGGCCGGCCGGCGTGCCGCGCGAGCCGCGCTATCCCTTGGGCGAGATCCCGCTGAGCGAATACCTGCGGGAGCGGGCGCGGCGGACGCCGGCCAAGCCGGCGGTGATCTTCTACGGCACCGAGCTGAGCTACGGCGAGCTCGACCGCCTCTCCGACCGCTTCGCCGCGCTGCTGGCCAGCGAGGGCGTGAGCAAGGGCGACCGCGTCGCGGTCTTCCTGCCCACCTGCCTGCAATTCCACATCGCCTTCTACGGCATCCTGAAGCTCGGCGCGGTGCATGTGCCGGTGAACCCGATGTTCCGCGAGCACGAGCTGCTCCATGAGCTGGAGGATACCGGCGCAGAGGTGATGGTGGCCCAGGACCAGCTGATGCCGCTGGTCCGCCAGGTGCTGCCGCGGACGAAGCTGCGCCGCGTCTTCGTGACCAGCGTGGCGGAAACCCTGCCGGAGGCGCCCGCCATCCCGGTGCCGGAAGGCGTGGCCGCGCCGCGCATCGCCTGCCCGGACGCGGTGGACCTGCTGCCGGCGCTCGAGGCCTGCACCGCGCCGGTGCCGCGCACGGTGCCGGGCCTCGATGACGTCGCCGCGCTGAACTACACGGGCGGCACCACCGGCCTGCCCAAGGGCTGCATCCACACCCAGCGCGACATGATCTACACCGCCGCAACCGTCTGCGGCCGGCACGCCAGCGCGGAGGCGGCGGAGCAGGAGGTATCGCTCAGCTTCTACCAGCTCTTCTGGATCGCCGGCGAGAATACCGGCCTGATCGTCCCGGTCTTCTGCGGCTCCACCCTGGTCGAGCTCTCGCGCTGGGATCCGGTCGGCTGGATGGCGGCGGTGGAGCGGTACAAGGTGACCAGCGCCGGCATGCTGGTGGACAACGCGGTCGCCATCATGGACCACCCGGATGTCGCCCGGTACGACCTGCGCTCGCTGCGGCGCACCGGCGTCTCCTCCTTCGTCAAGAAGCTCAACACCGACTACCGCCGGCGGTGGGAGGCGCTGACCGGCGTGACCATGGCGGAATCCGCGTGGGGCATGACCGAGACGCACACCCACGACACCTTCACCACCGGCATGCAGGCGGATGACTGGGATCTGAAGCAGCAGCCGATCTTCGTCGGCCTCCCCGTTCCCGGCACCGAGTTCAAGATCTGCAGCTTCGAGACCGGCGAGATCCTGCCCCTCGGCGCGGAGGGCGAGATCGTGGTGCGGAGCCCCTCCCAGCTGAAGGGCTACTGGAACAAGTCGGAGGCGACGGCCGCCAGCATCCGCGATGGCTGGTTCCACACCGGCGATATCGGCGTGCTGGACGAGGGGGGCTACCTGCACTTCCTCGGCCGGCGGAAGGAGATGCTGAAGGTCACCGGCATGAGCGTCTTCCCCGCGGAGATCGAGGCCATGCTGGGCCGGCACCCGGCGGTGGTCGGCTCCGGCGTCGTCGGGCGGCCGGACGAGAAGCGCGGCCAGGTGCCGGTCGCCTTCGTGCTGCTGGCCGAGGCGGCGCAGGGTCGCCTGACCGAGGCGGAGCTCGCCGCCTGGTGCCGCGCCAACATGGCCACCTACAAGGTGCCGGAGATCCGCTTCGTGGACAGCCTGCCGATGACGGCGACCGGCAAGGTGAAGAAGGAGGAGCTGGCGAAGCAGCACTTCGCATGACCGGCTTCCTGCTGCGCAGGGTCGCGCACGGGCTGGTCTCCATCCTCGGCGCCAGCCTGGTCATCTTCGTCATCTCGCGCCTGTCGGGCGACCCCGTCGCGCTGCTGCTGCCGCCCGATGCGCCGCCGCCGGTCATCGCCGCGGCGCGCGAGCAGCTCGGGCTCGACCTGCCGCTGTGGCGGCAATACCTGATCTTCCTCGGCCATGCGCTGCAGGGCGATTTCGGCCAGTCCTATCGCTGGCAGATGCCGGCGCTCGACCTGGTGCTGGAACGCCTGCCGGCGACCATCGAGCTCGCCTGCGCCGGCCTGCTGTTCAGCGTGGCGTTGGCCATCCCCCTCGGCGTGCTCTCGGCGGTGCACCGCGATGGCTGGATCGACCGGGCTGGCCGGGTGCTCGCCATGCTGGGCCAGGCCATGCCGAATTTCTGGGTCGGCCTCATGCTGATCCTGGTCTTCTCGATCGGCCTGGGCTGGCTGCCGGCCTTCGGCCGCGGCGGGCTCGACCACCTGGTCATGCCGGCGGTCGCCCTCGGCTGGTACCCGGTGGCGGCGCAGACGCGCATCCTGCGCTCGGCCATGCTGGACGTGCTGGAGAGCGACCATATCCGCCTCTCCCGCGCGCTCGGCACGCCGGAGCGGCTGATCGTCTGGAAATACGCCTTCCGCAACGCCGCCGTGCCGCTGCTGACCATGCTCGGCGTCTACTTCGCCGCGATGCTGGGCGGCGCCTTCATCGTCGAGGTGATCTTCGCCTGGCCCGGCATCGGCCGCACGGTAGTGGAGGCGGTGTTCTCGCGCGACTTCCCGGTGGTGCAGGCCGGCGTGCTGCTGAGCTCGGTGCTGTTCGTGCTCTCGACCCTGCTGGTGGACCTCTCCTACGGCATCGTGGACCCGCGGATCCGCCATGAGCGCTAGCGCACTTCCCGCACCGCGCGCGCGCGGCCGCCTCGCCGGCTGGCCCTGGCCCTCGCTCGCGGTGCTGGCATTGGTGGTGGCCGCGGCGCTGCTGGGCGATGCTCTCTCGCCCTGGGACCCCAACGAGATCGACCTCGGCGCGGCCTTCCAGCCGCCGGCCTTCGTGGCGGGCGGAGGATGGGAGCACCCGCTCGGCACCGACAATCTGGGGCGCGACATCGCGGGCCGCATCGTCGCGGGCGCGCGGGTGACGCTGGTCGTGGCGCTGAACGCCATCCTGCTCTCCGGCGCCATCGGCGCGCTGGCCGGCATGGTCTCGGGCTTCCTCGGCGGCTGGGCGGATGCCGTCATCATGCGGGTGGTGGAGATCCAGAACTCCATCCCCGCCGTCGCGCTGGCGCTGATCCTGGCCGCCGCCCTGCAACCGGGGCTGCAGACGGTGGTGATCGTCATCACCCTCACCTACTGGTCCTGGTATGCGCGGATCGTCCGCGGCGAGGTGCTCTCGCTGAAGACGCGGGACTACGTCGCCTTCGCGCGCACCGCCGGCGTCGCCACGCCGGTGATCCTCTGGCGGCACCTGCTGCCCAACATCATGAACACGCTGCTGGTGCTGGCCACATTGCAGGTCGGGCAGGTCATCATCTTCGAGGCCTCGCTCTCCTTCCTCGGCCTCGGCATCCAGCAGCCCGACGTGTCCTGGGGGCTGATGCTGTCGGATGCGCGGCAGTACATCACCAATGCCTGGTGGGCGATCACCATGCCGGGGCTCGCCATCATGCTCACCTGCCTCGCCGCCAACCTGTTCGGCGACTGGCTGCGCGACCGGCTGGACCCCAGGATGCGCCAGCTGTGAGCGCGCCGGCTGGCCAGATCGGCCTGCAACCGCGGCCAGCCCAGGCCGTCCCGCTGCTCGAGCTCCGCGACCTCCGTGCGCATCTCCATCTCCGCCGCGGCGTGGTGCGGGCGGTGGATGGCGTCAACCTCAGCCTGGCGCCGGGCGAGGCGCTCGGCCTGGTCGGCGAAAGCGGCTCGGGCAAGACCATGACCGGGCTTGCGCTGCTGCGCCTGCTGCCCAAGGGCAGCGGCGGCGTCATCTCCGGCAGCATCAGGCTGGACGGGCAGGAGCTGACCACGCTCTCCGAGACCGAGATGGCGCGCGAGGTGCGCGGCCGGCGCATCGCCATGATCGCCCAGGACCCGATGACCTCGCTGAACCCGGTGTTCAGCATCGGCGACCAGGTTGGCGCGCCCTTCCGCTACCACGGCCTGGCGCGGTCCGGGGCGGAGCTGCGCAGCCAGGTCACCGGGGTGCTGCGCCGCGTCCGCCTGCCTTCGCCCGAGCAGCGGCAGCGCGACTACCCGCACCAATTCTCCGGCGGCCAGCGCCAGCGCATCGTCACCGCCATGGCGGTCGCCTGCGCGCCGCGGCTGCTGCTGGCCGACGAGCCGACGACGGCGCTCGACGTCACCATCCAGGCGCAGATCATCGCCCTGCTGCGAGAGATCCAGCATGAGAGCGGCGCCGGCATCATCCTCATCACCCATGACCTCGGCGTCGCCGCGAGCCTCTGCGGCCGCATCGCCGTGATGTATGCGGGCCGCATCGTCGAGCAGGGCCCGGTGCGGGAGGTCTACCGGCGCCCCGCCCATCCCTATACCCGCGCATTGCTGGCGGCGGTGCCGCGGCTGGGTGGCCCGCGCGGCGGCCGGCTCGCCGCCATTCCCGGCCAGCCGCCTAGCCTGATCGACCCGCCGCAGGGGTGCCGCTTCGCCGCGCGCTGCCCGCACCGCATGCCGGCCTGCGCGGAATACCCGCCGGCATTCGAGCTGGGCGGCGGCCATGCGGCCGCCTGCTGGCTGGCGGCGAAGGGCTGAGCCGATGCTGGAATTGCGCGAGGTCACCCGACACTACGCGCTTGGCCGGCGCGGCACGGTCCGCGCCGTGGACGGCGTCTCGCTCCTCCTGGCGGAGGGCGGGACGCTGGCGCTGGTGGGCGAGAGCGGCTGCGGCAAGACGACGCTCGCGCGCCTGGTGCTGCGGCTGGAGCGGCCGACATCGGGACATATCCTGTTCGAGGGCCGGGACGTCGCAGCACTTTCGGGCGCCGCGCTGAAGGCGTATCGCCGCCAGGTGCAGGCGGTGTTCCAGGACCCCTACGCCTCGCTCAATCCGCGGCTCCGCGTCAGTTCAATCATTTCCGAGCCGATCCTCGCGCATGAGCGCCCCGGCCGCGCCGCGCTGGCGAAACGGGTGGAGGAGGTGCTGGACGTGGTCGGCCTGCCGGCCGCGGCGGCGCGCCTCTACCCGCACGAGTTCAGTGGCGGCCAGCGCCAGCGCATCGCCATCGCCCGTGCGCTCGCGCTGCGGCCGCGGCTCCTCGTGCTGGACGAGCCGGTCTCTGCCCTCGACGTCTCGATCCGCGCCCAGGTGCTGAACCTGCTGCTCGACATCCAGCAGGAGTTCGGCCTGACCTACCTGCTCATCGCGCACGACCTGGCGCTGGTCGAGCATGTCAGCAGCCGGGTCGCCGTGATCTATCTCGGCGGGGTCGCCGAGGCTGGGCCGACCGCGCAGGTCTTCGCCGCGCCGGCGCATCCCTATACCCGCGCGCTGCTGGACGCGGTGCCGCGGCCGGACCCGGACCACCTTCTGCCCGACGCGCCCGCGCCGGGGGAGCCGGCAAGCGCGCTGCACCCGCCGCAGGGCTGCCGCTTCCACCCGCGCTGCGTCTTCGCCATGCCCGCCTGCCGCGCCGAGCCGCGACCGCCCGCTCTGGCGGCGCCGGGCGGACCCGGCCATGTCGCCGCCTGCCACCTGCTCCAGGCCGGGAGCCACGCATGAGTCTCGAGCGTCTGCTGATCGCCAACCGCGGCGAGATTGCCATCCGCATCGCCCGCGCCGCGGCCGATCTCGGCATGGCCAGCGTGGCGGTGTTCTCGGAGGACGATGCGCGATCGCTGCACGTGCACCGGGCCGATGCCGCGCAGCCACTGCGCGGCACGGGACCGGCCGCTTATCTGGACAT
>DASQVL010000275.1:0-9818 GCA_035640795.1 Crenalkalicoccus sp.
CGGGCGGCCCGGCCCGCGGCGTGGACGGAGGACGGGTTGCCGCCCGCCTCCAGCGCCGCCAGCACCGCGGCCCGTGCCGCCGGGCGCAGCGGCTCGGTCGCGTTCGCGTCCAGGTAGAGGGTGGCGCTCACTCCGCCGCCCGGGAAACCCGCGGATGCGGCGGCACGGCGCGCCCGCCGCAGCACCCCTCCACCACGTCGGCCAGCGTCAGATGCGTCAGGAACAGGCGGATCTGCTCGCCGAGCTCGGCCCAGAGGTCATGGGTGAGGCAGCGCTGGCCGGCGACGCAGCCGGGCGAGCCCTCCTCGCAGCGGGTCGCGCGGATCGACTCGTCCACCGCGGCGATGATGTCGGCGATGGCGATGGCTTCGGACGGCCGGGCCAGGCGGTAGCCACCGCCCGGGCCGCGCGCCGAGGCGACCAGGCCGGCCCGGCGCAGCGGACCGAACAACTGTTCGAGATAGGCGATGGAAAGCGCCTGCGCCCCGGCGATCTCGGCCAGGCTCACCGAGCGCCTCTGGCGCGCATCGCAGTCGCCGCACCGCTCCCGAGCCGCGAGTTCGACCATGGCCATGACGGCGTAGCGCCCGCGGGTGGACAACCGCATGGCCTAGGCCCCACCCCTGGCCTGTCGCATCGGGCGAGACGGCGCCCGCCAAGGTCCGAAAAACCAAGCCATGCCCTGAATCCGTTATGAAAGCCGGCGCCGAATGCCTATATTCCGGGCCACCTCGGGGATGCGGGAGCCTGTCCCCGAGGCGCCAGGGCATGGACGGCGCCGTTCCCGTGCGACATCGCGTCCGCGGGCGGGACCTAGGTATCCTGACCGCCGGGGTCAACCATTCGGCGGCGCCGAAGGGGGCCGGACGGCAGGATGCACGTCCGCTATGACCCGGCGGCTGCAACGGCGCGGTCCGGCGGCATCGCAATGCGATGGCGGCGGCCGCGGCGCGGCGGCATGGGCTTCCCAACCAAGCGACGGTGCGCGCTTGGGCCGGTCGGCGGCATCGTTCGGCAGGCCAGGCGCGCACGGCACAACCGGAACTGGACCCGAGGGACGATGCCTGAGGTCATGTTTGCCGGCCCCGATGGCCGCCTCGAAGGACGCTACCACCATGCAAAGCGCGCCAGTGCGCCGGTCGGGTTGCTGCTGCACCCCCACCCGCTGCACGGCGGGACGATGAACAACCGGGTCGTCCACGCCCTCTACCAGCGCTTCCAGCGCATGGGCTTCTCCGTCCTCCGATTCAACTTCCGCGGCGTGGGCAAGAGCCAGGGCAAGTATGACGGCGGCATCGGGGAGATCTCGGACGCCGCGGCGGCGCTCGACTTCCTGCAGGCGGTCAATCCCAACGCGCACAGCCTCTGGGTCGCGGGCTACTCCTTCGGCGCCTATGTCGGCATGCAGCTCCTGATGCGGCGGCCGGAGATGGGCGGCTTCGTCGCGATCAGCGCGCCGGCCAGCCACTACGATTTCGGCTTCCTCGCCCCCTGCCCCTGCAACGGCCTGATGCTGCACGGAGCGGAGGACGAGCTGGTGCCGGAAGGCAGCGTGCGGAAGCTGGTCGACAAGCTGAACACCCAGAAGGGCATCAGCATCGATTACCGGGTCATGCCGGGCGCCGGCCACGTCTTCACGCCGGAGGAGACGGAGCGCGTGGTGGACTGGACGGAGGACCACATCCAGACGC
Organism: Crenalkalicoccus sp.; assembly: GCA_035640795.1. Lineage (GTDB taxonomy): Bacteria > Pseudomonadota > Alphaproteobacteria > Acetobacterales > Acetobacteraceae > DASQVL01. Next base: position 1,692 of record DASQVL010000275.1, read on the forward strand.
GGCTGAACGGCAGCCGGATGGCGCTCGCCGCCGACTGACGGCCCGGGCGGGGGGTTGGGGCGCGTCCGCCCCTCCCGCCACGCTGCGCACCGTCCCGGTTGCGGGCGTGCGCTGCGGCACCGCCGCCGCACCGGGGATGTGCTCTTCTTCCGGCGCCCCCCCGGAAGGTCCCCGTGCCATGGGCCATTTCTGCTGCACCCGCGCGAGCCAGCTCGCGCTGCTCGACGATGTGGACGTGCTGCTCCGCTACCTCGCCGTGCTGCCGGAGGCGCGGCTGGACGCCGCCTTCGCGCGGGCCGAGGCGGATCGCGGCGGCACCCTGGCCCACCCGCCGGCCGAGACGCCGCGCAAGGACGATTTCATGAAGCGCATCATGGAGCTGGCGGCGCAGCTCCACGCGCCGGTGGCGGAGGACGCGCCGCCCCCCGCCCCGCTGCCGGCCGCGGACGTGGCCTTCCTCTCCCTCGCCCGGGACTTCCTGGCGGCCCTCGCCAGGCCCGCGACGGTCGAGAGCATCCGCATCACCCATGCCTACAACCGCGCGCGGCTGCAGCGCGGCACGCCGCGCGAGCGGCTGCGGTCCAGCCTGCGCTTCGGGCAGCGCCTGGCGGCGGCGACGCGAGGGTGGGAGATCGCGACCCTCGGCGTCATCGCCATCACCCTGCTGCTCTCCGTCTACACGCTGATCGGGCGCGGCCTGATCCAGGAGGTCTCGGCGACCGACGGGATGTTCGCGGCGCTCAGCCGCGACCTGGAGGAGGCGGAGAAGGCCGACAAGGCGGGCACCGTCACGCTGGCGATCGGCAATGGCGGGCCGGAGGTCGCGGCCGGCGTGCTGCGCTTCTGCGACCGCCCGCCGCTGGTAGGCGAGCACCGCGTCTTCAACAGCCACCAGCAGGAACGGCTCTGCGACCGGCTGGACGGCTACAACATCGCCTTCACCCAGCTCTTCGAGGGGCTGCAGGACTGGCGGACCAACCTGATGGGCGTCGCCGCCGTGGCGCCGGCGCTGCTCGGCGGCTCCGCCCAGGCGGCGGCGGTGCCGGCGGCGAAGGTGGATCCCGGCCTCGGCACCGTGCAGCGGCTGCGGCTGGAGGTGGTCCGCGGCCAGATCACCCTGCAGGCGGTCGCCGACTACGTGCTGCCCTGCCTCTACGCCATGCTCGGCGCGCTGGCCGCGGCGCTCCGCATCATGGCGCGCAAGGCGGAGGACGTGACGCTTTCCTACGCCGATGGCGGGCTGATCACGCGGACCGTGGTGCTCGGCGTGCTGTTCGGTAGCGTGATCGGGCTGTTCTCGAGCCAGCTCGGCGCGGCGGAGGGCGGCAGCCTGGCCTCCCTGACCCCGGCGGCGCTCTCCCTGCTCGCCGGCTACAGCGTGGCGCAGGTCTTCCAGTTCTTCGACGGGCTGTCGCTCCGCGTCTTCGGGCCGCGGCCGCCGGCCGGGACGCCGACCGGCTGAGCGGCCGGGCGCGCCCCCGGGGCGCTCCCTCGGGCGCTCCCCGTGGGCGCTCCCCGGGGGACTGCCGGGTGCCCGGGGCGTTACAGGGACGGGAGGACCGCCCATGGACGCCCCGCTCACGACCCTGGCGCCGGACGAGGTCGCCGCCGACCGCCGCCGCCGCATCCTGGCGATCATCGGCGGCTCCTCGGGCAACCTGGTCGAGTGGTACGACTTCTACGTCTACTCCTTCACCGCGCTCTACTTCGCCGCGTCCTTCTTCCCCTCGGGCGACCGCACCACCCAGCTGCTGAACGCGGCCGGCGTCTTCGCCGCGGGCTTCCTGGTGCGGCCGATCGGCGGCTGGCTGTTCGGCCGGCTGGCCGACCGGCGCGGGCGGCGTTTCGCCATGATGGCCTCCGTGCTGCTGATGTGCGCGGGCTCGCTGGCGATCGCCGTGCTGCCGACCCATGCCAGCATCGGCGTCGCCGCACCCGTCCTGCTCACCCTGGCGCGGCTCGCCCAGGGGCTCTCCGTCGGCGGCGAGTACGGCACCAGCGCCACCTATATGAGCGAGGTGGCGCTGGCCGGCCATCGCGGCTTCTACGCGAGCTTCCAGTACGTGACGCTGATCGGCGGCCAGCTGCTCGCCGTCCTCGTCCTGGTGGTGCTGGAGGCGCTGCTGACGCCGGCCGAGATGCGCGCCTGGGGTTGGCGCATCCCCTTCGTCATCGGCGCGCTGGCGGCGCTGGTGGCGCTCTTCCTCCGCCGCAGCCTGCACGAGACGCAGAGCGCCGAGAAGGCGCACCGGCCGGAGGCGGGCTCGGTGCTCGCGCTGATCCGTCGCCATCCGCGGCCGGTGCTGCTGGTGATGGGGCTGACCGCGGGCGGCTCGCTCAGCTTCTACGTCTTCACCACCTACATGCAGAAATACCTGGTGAACACGGCGGGAATGCCGGCGCGCACGGCGAGTGCCACCATGGCGGTGGTGCTGTTCTGCTACATGTGCCTGCAGCCGGTCTTCGGCGCGATCTCGGACCGCGTGGGGCGGCGGACCATGCTGCTGATCTTCGGCGGGCTCGGCGCGGTGATGACGGTGCCGCTGCTCTCGCTCCTCGCGCGCGTCGCCTCGCCGGTGGAGGCGGGGCTGCTGGTGCTGGCGGGGCTCGCCGTCATCTCCTGCTACACCTCGATCAGCGGGCTGGTGAAGGCGGAGCTCTTCCCGGGGGAGATCCGCGCCCTCGGCGTCGGCCTGCCCTATGCGGTGGCGAACGCGCTGTTCGGCGGCACGGCCGAGTATGTCGGGCTGTGGTTCAAGGCGCAGGGGATGGAGAGCGGCTTCTTCTGGTATGTCACGGGCTTCTTCGTCCTGGCCCTGATCACGGCGTGGCTGATGCCGGAGACGCGGGTGGAGAGTGAGCTGGCGCGGGAGCAAGGGGAGGGCGCCAGGGCCACTCCGGCCTGACCGCCCGGCGCAGGCCGGCCAGGGTCCGAAGGCGCGATCGGCACCAACGGGCCGGAGCGGGCGCGCGCCACATGCGCCGCCCTACCCCGCCGGGATCAGCTTCACCCGCTTGCCCTCGACGCCCAGCGCCAGCCGCCCGGCCTTCAGCGCCAGCGCCGCCTCGCCGAACACCTCCCGTCGCCAGCCATGCAGCGCGGGCAGGTCCGGCCGGTCCTCGGCCGCCAGCCGGTCCAGCTCCTCGCTGCTGGCCAGCAGGCGCGGCGCGACGTGGTGCTCCTCGCTCTTCGCCGCCAGCAGCACCTTCAGCAGCGCCACCAGCGCCGGGGAGGGCGCAGGCCCGCTCCGCTCCCGCGGCGGCTCGGGCAGCGCCTCCTCGGGCAGCGCCTTCGCGGCCTCGATGGCGGCGAGCAGCCCGGCGCCGCTCTTCCCCTTGGCGAAGCCCTCCGAGATGCCCCGCGCGCGGGCGAGCTCCGCCGCCGTCGCCGGCGCGGTCGCGGCGAGCTCCAGCAGCGTCTCGTCCTTCACCAGGCGCTGGCGGGGGATGTTGATGCGCTGCGCCTCCCGCTCCCGCCAGGCCGCGACGGCGCGCAGCACGCCCAGGAAGCGGCGGTTGTGGGTGCGGGGCCGGAGCCGCTCCCAGGCGCTCTCCGGCTCGGTGCGGTAGGTGGCGGGCTCGGCGAGCACGGCCATCTCCTCGGCCACCCAGTCGAGCCGCCCCTCCCGCTCCAGCCGCGCGACGAGGCCGGTGTAGACTCGGCGGAGATGCGTCACGTCCGCCGCCGCATAGGCGACCTGCGCGGCGGAGAGCGGCCGCGCCGCCCAGTCCGAGAAGCGATGGGCCTTGTCGATCTGCGCGCCGGCGAGCGAGCGGACCAGCGCGTCGTAGCTCACCTGGTCGCCGAAGCCCGCCACCATGGCGGCGACCTGGCTGTCGAAGAGCGGCGTCGGCACGGCGCCGAATTTCAGCAGGAAGATCTCCACATCCTGCCGCGCCGCGTGGAAGACCTTCAGCACCTGGTCATCGGCCAGCAGCGCGCCGAGCGGCGTGAGATCGAGGTCGGGCGCCAGCGCGTCCACCACGGCGACCTCCCGCTCCCCGGCCAGCTGCACCACGCAGAGCTCCGGCCAGTAGGTGCGCTCCCGCATGAACTCGGTGTCCACCGTGACGAAGCGCTCCTGGCGCAGCCGCTCGCACAGCGCGGCGAGCGCCTCGGTGGTGGTCACGAGCTCGGGAACGAGCTCCGGGGCAGGCGGACGGCGGCTCATTGCCGCGGCTTCTACCCCCCCGTGACGGGCCCGCAAAGTCGGGCTGGCCGGCGGGGCGCGGCCGGGGCAGGGTGCGCGCCGCACCGGGGTGAAGGATGACCACGCATGGAAATGCGCCCGCTCGGCCGTTCGGGGCTGGCCGTGCCGCCCGTGATCTTCGGCGGCAACGTCTTCGGCTGGACCGCCGACCGCGCCGCCTCCTTCCGGCTGCTGGATGAGTGCGTGGCGGCGGGGCTGACGGCGATCGACACGGCGGATGTCTATTCCGCCTGGGTGCCGGGCCACCGGGGCGGCGAATCGGAGAGCATCATCGGCGAATGGCTGGCGGCGCGGCCCGGGGTCCGGAGCCGCGTGCTGATCCTGACCAAGTGCGGGAGCGAGATGCCGGGGCGCGGCAAGGGCCTCTCCGCCGGCTGGATCGCCCGGGCGGCGGAGGACAGCCTGCGGCGCCTCGGGATCGAGACGATCGACCTCTACCAGGCGCACCGGGACGACGAGTCCGTGCCGGTCGAGGAGGCGCTCGGCGCCTTCGGGCGACTGATCGAGCAGGGCAAGGTCCGGGCGATCGGCGCCTCCAACTTCACGGCGCCGCGACTGCGGGCGGCGCTGGCGGCGGGCGGTCGGGGCGGCCTGCCGCGCTTCGAGACGCTGCAGCCCCTCTACAACCTGATGGAGCGGGGGATCGAGGCGGAGCTGCTGCCGCTCTGCCGGGAGCAGGAGGTGGGGGTGATCCCCTATTCGGCCCTCGCCTCCGGCTTCCTCTCCGGCAAGTACCGCGGGCCGGCCGACCTTTCGAAGAGCCCGCGGGGCGAGCGGAGCGTAGCGAAGTACCTGAACGAGCGGGGGATGCGGGTGCTGGCGGCGCTCGATGCGGTGGCGGCCCGGTACGGGGCGACCCCGGCACAGGTGGCGCTGGCCTGGCAGATCGCCCGGCCGGGCATCACCGCGCCGATCGCCAGCGCGACCTCGGTGGAGCAGTTCGGGGAGCTCGTGAAGGCGGCGGGGCTGCGGCTGGACGGGGCGGCGATGGCGGAGCTGGACGCCGCGAGCGGGGCCTGAGCGGGGGCCAGAGGGACCGCGGCCACCCGGCCCGGCAATGCCGGTGCGGGTTGACTTCCACTCCCGCGGCCCCTCTCTCCCGCCCGATCGCACCCCCTGAGGCCCCGATGCACGCCTACCGCACCCATAGCAGCGGCGCGCTCCGCGCCGCCGATGCCGGCAAGACGGCGCGCCTCTCCGGCTGGGTGCACCGCAAGCGCGATCATGGCGGGCTGCTGTTCATCGATCTCCGCGATCATCACGGGCTGACGCAGGTCGTGGTGGCGCAGGGCTCCCCGGTCTTCGCGGCGGCGGAGGCGCTGCGCCCGGAGAGCGTCATCACCGTGACCGGCGAGGTGGTGCTGCGCGAGCCCGGCACGGTGAACCCGAAGCTGCCGACCGGCGAGATCGAGCTCCGCGTGCGCGAGCTCGAATTGCAGTCGGAGGCGCAATTGCTGCCCATCCAGGTGGCGGGCGAGGCGGAGTTCCCCGAGGATCTGCGGCTCCGCTACCGCTTCCTCGACCTCAGGCGGGAGAAGCCGCACCGCAACATCATGCTGCGCGCTGCGGTGATCGCCTCGATCCGCCGGCGGATGATCGAGCAGGGCTTCACCGAGTTCCAGACGCCCATTCTCACCGCGTCGAGCCCGGAGGGCGCGCGCGACTACCTGGTGCCCTCCCGCCTGCATCCGGGGAATTTCTACGCGCTGCCGCAGGCACCGCAGCAATTCAAGCAGCTCTGCATGGTCGCGGGCTTCGACCGCTACTTCCAGATCGCTCCCTGCTTCCGCGACGAGGCCTCCCGCGCCGACCGCAGCCCCGGGGAGTTCTACCAGCTCGACTTCGAGATGAGCTTCGTGACGCAGGAGGACGTCTTCGCCGCGATCGAGCCGGTGCTAGCGGGCGTGTTCGAGGAATTCTCGGACTTCACGGGGACGCGGCGCAGGGTGACGGAGCCGCCCTTCCCGCGCATCCCCTACGACCAGGCGCTGCTCGAATTCGGCTCGGACAAGCCGGATCTCAGGAACCCCTTGCGCATCCGCGACGTGACGGAGCAGTTCGCAGGCAGCAGCTTCGGCCTGTTCGCGAGGATCGCGGCCTCAGGCGGGGTGGTGCGCGCCATTCCGGCGCCGGGCGCCGCGTCCCGTCCGCGCAGCTTCTTCGACGGCATGAACGATTGGGCGCGCGAGCAGGGCGCGGGCGGCCTCGGCTACATCATCTTCGAGGGCGGCGAGGCGAAGGGCCCGATCGCCCGCAACCTGGAGCCGGAGCGCGCGGCGGCGATCCGCGCGGCGGCGGGCCTCGAGGACGGCGACGCGGTGTTCTTCGCCGCCGGCAAGCGCGACGAGGCGGCGAAGCTCGCCGGCCTCGCGCGCACCCGCCTCGGCCAGGAGCTCGGCCTCATCGAGGCCGACGCCTATCGCTTCTGCTGGGTCACCGACTTCCCGATGTACGAGCGGAACGAGGAGACCGGCCAGATCGAGTTCAGCCACAACCCCTTCAGCATGCCGCAGGGGGGGCTGGAGGCGCTGAACACCAAGGACCCGCTGGAGATCAAGGCCTTCCAGTACGACATCGTCTGCAACGGCATCGAGCTCAGCTCCGGCGCGATCCGCAACCACCGGCCGGACATCATGCTGCGCGCCTTCGAGATCGCGGGCTACCCGGAAGCGGAGGTGGAGGCGCGCTTCGGCGGCATGCTGAACGCCTTCCGCTACGGCGCGCCGCCGCATGGCGGTTCCGCGCCGGGCATCGACCGCATCGTCATGCTCCTGGCCGACGAGCCCAATATCCGCGAGGTGATCCTGTTCCCCATGAACCAGCAGGCCGAGGACCTGATGATGGGCGCCCCGGCCCCGGTGGACCCGGCGCGGCTGAAGGAGTTGCACATCCGCCTCGACCTGCCGCCGCCCAAGCCCGTCGGCCAGGCCGCGTCCGGGCAAAAGCCTGCCGGACAGGGTGCGCCCCAGGGCAAGGCTCCCTAAGTTGCGCGGGACCGTCCGCGGGAGTTGCCGATGATCCGCCGCCTTCTCCTCGCCCTGGCCGTCGCCGGGGCCGCCGGCCTGCCCGCCCTGCCACGCGCCGCGGAGCCGGGGCCCGAGGCAATGGCGGCGCACCGCGCCGCCTACCGCCTCACCCTGGACCATGTGCGGGAGGGCTCGGACATCGCGAGCGCCCGCGGCGCCATGCTGTACGAGGTGGTGGATGCCTGCGACGGCTGGGCGACGCGCCAGCGCCTGACGCTCGTGCTCACCAACCGCGACGGGCAGGAGGTGGAGACCGCCTCCGACTATTCGACCTACGAGACGAAGGACGGGCACAGCATCCGCTTCTCGCTGACCCAGACCTCGCAGGGCGCCGTCTCCCAGCGCGTGGCCGGGGAGGCCGAGGTGACGCCGGAGGGCGGCCGCGTGCGCTACACCGAGCCGGCGACGAAGGAGGTGGCGCTGCCGCGCGGCACGCTGCTGCCGATGATGCACACCATCCGCGCGCTGGACACGGCGCGGGAGGGGCGGCGGATGATGGTGCTGCCGCTGTTCGACGGCACCAACCCGGACGGCGCGCAGGACACGACGACGATCATCCTGGGCGGCTGGCAGGCGCCGCAGCCGAATGCGCGCTTCCCGGCGCTGTCGACGCTCGGCAGCGCGCGCATGCGCATCGCCTTCTTCGACCGCAAGGAATCGGGCGATGGCGGCGCCACCACGCCCGACTACGAGGTCGGGCTGCGCTACTTTGCGAACGGCGTCGCCGACGATCTGAACATGGATTTCGGCGAGTTCGTGGTGAACGGGGCGATGGAGGAGCTGACGCTGCCGCCGCACGCCTGCTGAGGCGGGTGCGGCCGCCGTCAGGCCCGCTCCCTCTGCGCCACGCCCGGCAGCGCGCGCGGGCGCCGGGCCAGGCTGCGCTCGAC
>DASQVL010000276.1:0-5332 GCA_035640795.1 Crenalkalicoccus sp.
TCGGGCTCGTCCTCCAATGCCTGCGTTTCGCAACGCACGTGGCGACGCGTGCTCGCCAAGGCTGCGCGAACCGCGCCCTTCCAGCGTGCGCCGTCCGGTCCCGAGAAGAGGGCGGCGACATCGGCATCCAGCGCAGCGAAAAGGCCGTATCCGCCCCAGAGAGAGCGCCGGTCGAGCAAACCCGCTTTGACGGCAGGCTCGTCGCGAGCAAGGGAGGCATTCCCGGGGTGAGCGCGCGGCGTGGTCCAGCGTGAAGCCGAGGTCCCAGAGGTCGGCAACCACCGCATCGGCGCACGCTGCCGTCGCAGCCGCGCCGGCTGCGGCGCGGGACCGGCCGCTTTCGGGCTGGAGAAAGAGTTGCCCTGTTGTCATGATCGCTCCTCCTCCGCTCGCCCGTGGAATAGACTCGTGCCCGGCCCGCCTGCTCGAATTTCAGGCGGCTCGACTACAGGACGACTTCAGGACTGGAGAACTCGGCTACAACTGGAACCGCTTTGGCCGGCGAAACAGATCAATCGGCCTGGGACACGGTCCGGGAACTGCCCTTGTCGGCAGCCCGTGCGAGTACTCCACCCGTGGCACCGATGAGTGCGGTCGCGTCCATAGCCGCTGAGGTGCTCAACCGCATGATGCGGGTAGCGACGCCAGTCTCCACGCGCGTCGTCTGATACCAGCGGCATCGGACGCTGACCGATGCCGAGGCGGCGGACGAGGGGAGGTTGATCGGTCAAGGTCAACCGCCGTTGGTATGACACCACGGACCGGCCGGGGCCAGGACTGTCTGCCTACTCGCATCCGTGCACCAGCGCCGCCTCAGCGGCCCCTCACCGCGAAGCCGGCCATCTGCGCGTAGCTGCGGACGATGGCGGCCAGCTCCTCCGGCGCTGCGATATCCTCGAGGCGCGCGAAGCCGGTTGCAGCAGGCCGCGCAGCACGGAATGGATGCCGTCCGCACCGACCAGGGCGTCTCCACGCTCCTCCGCCACAGTGCCGTCGGTGCGCGTGAAGCGGGCGGTGACCCCGGCCGCGTCCTAGACGCAGCCCGACAGCCGGTGGTCCAGCCGCAGCGCGCCGGGCGGTAGCCTTTCCTGCGCCGCACGCCACAGCAGCCCATGCAGCCGGCCGCGATGGATGGAGAGTTGCGGCATGTCGTGCCCGGCATGCAGGCCGCGCGGCTCCGACCAGAGGGTCTGTCCGAGGTGGTTCAGGTAGCGAAGTTCCCGCGTGCGGATGGCGACCCTGTCCAGCGCCTCCAGGAGGCCGAGCCCGGCCAGCTCCCGGACGCCGTGGGGCTGGATGGTGATGCCGACCCCGAGGTCCCGTGCCTCCGCCGCCGCCTCGAAGACCGTGCAGGCGATGCCGCGGCGCTCGAGCATCAGCGCGAGGGTCAGGCCGCCGATGCCGGCGCCGGCGATGAGGATGCCCTTCGGCATGATCGTCGTCCCGTGCCGTCTCGTGCCGGGACACTGTCCGTGGGCGGCGTTGCGGGATGATGCCGGACCGGGAAGACCCGGTTGCGACCGAAAGCGGCGGCGGTTGCGGCTGAAACCTTCGGCGCGTGCCCGGCCGCCCGGCGGCTCGCTCACCCACGCCAGTCTTGGATCACGGCCTCGGGATGCGCGTTCCGAGGCATTTGCCATGCGCGTCCCAAATGCGCATATGCCAGGGCCGGAGGCGCATGATGAGCCAAGCCCAGGTCCGCCACGGGACCAAGCGGTCGACCAACCTGACCCTGCCCGAGGCACTCGTCGAAGAGGCCCGGAGCCTCGACATCAACCTGTCCGAGGCCGCCGCCGAGGGCATCGCCGCCGCGATCAGGCGTGCCAGGGACGAGCGCTGGAAGGAGCGGAACCGGGAGGCGATGGAGAGCTGGAACGGGCTCGTGGCCAGGGAAGGTCTCCCGCTCGAGGATCTCCGGCTGTTCTGATGGAGGAGTGCCGCCGGCTGGAGGTCTGGCGCCTGCGGGACGGCAGGCGCCTCGTCCTTGTCGTCCAGTCCGACCTGCTGTTGCATCTCGAGACGCGGGTCGTGGTCCCTTTGCTGCCGCCCGGCTCCTTCCGGCCGGTCGAGGACATCAACCCGATCGTCGAGGTCGCGGGGGGGACCCGCGTGCTCGCGGTTCAGGCGCTTTCCGCCATCCGACGCTCCGAGCTGAAGGTGCGGGTCGCCAGCCTGGACACGGACGAGGAGACACGGATCGTACTCAAGGCGCTGGATCGGCTTCTGACCACGTCCTGACCAGCCCCTCTCAGCACGGACTCCGCCTGGCCTTCCACAAGGGGGTGGTCTCCTTTGGCGGCCTGTCAACACCGCCGTCCTGGCACCAAGATGCCGCCAGGGGGCGTCCACCCCATCACAGTCACGGGGCACCTGCCATCACACGCTCGCGGCGGTGCCAGACGACGCCGCTATCCTCGTGGCTCCTCGGTGGAAACCGGAGGGCGGCAGCCATTCTGGAAGGGAGCAGGCAGCATGTCGGCGACGGCGGAGAAGATCGTCCGGGACCAGCTCGAGGAGCGGGTGGTCGCGGGTTCCCTGAGGACGGAGACGGATCCGAAGAGGCTGGTCGCCCTGCTCGACGACCGGGTCGACCTGGATCTCAAGGATCTGCGCGCAGGGCCCCCGCGCGCCCTGGACTACGCCAACATCATCGACGCCCTGCTCGCGCGGGCCGAGCTCGAGGGGGTCTCGCACCAGGAGATCGAGGCCACGCGGGTGGCCCGGATCGCCGCCCGCGGCAGCTTCCGTGGCGGGGTGGTGTGGACGCCGCCCGATCCGGTCTTCCACATCGCGCACGAAGTGCCGGGCCGCATCCGGCTCGAAGCCGCCACCCTGAAGGGAGACGCCGCGGCCTGCGCAGCCGCCGAGGCGTGCCTGTCGGATCTGCCCGGCATCCGCTCCGCGCGGGCCAGCCCCCTGACGGGGAGCCTGGCGGTCATCCACGACGGTTCCGCGGCATCCCGGAAGGCGGTCATGCGGGCGCTCGAGCGGTTCTCCCGGGCTCCGGTGGAAGGCGAGGTGCCGCATCCGGTGATGGCTCCCAGCCCGCGCAAGCCCTCCGCGGAAAGCCTGGCGAAGCGGGTGGCCGAGATCGGACTGGAGCGGGTCGTCTCGAACATCACCGAGAGGGCGATCCAGATCGCCGCGGCCGCGCTCCTCTGACCCACGGTCCTGCCTGCCCACCGCCCGCAGGTCACCGAGCCGGAACGCGACTGGCCGTCAGCGGCTCACGCCACCAGACCGGCATGCCGGTGAGAAGTACGGGCTACCCTAGCGGGCGGCCGTGCCGTTGCCGTCCATCGCCGTCAGCTTTCCTTTCACGGCGCCTCTATCGAGGCGGTCAAGGGGATCGGGTATGTCGCGGACCTTGCCGCTTGCAGCACGTTGCGCGCGTGATGGCGAAAGCGGTTCAACAGACGAGCCGGCGTGGTCGCTCCGCAGGGCTCGTCAAGCCCGAGCCGGCGTGCGACACCGGGTTGGAGCGCCGACCTGAGGCGATCCTCGGCGCGACCGGCGAGGAGGTGGAGATGACACCGCACGAGCCACAGGAAGCGGTGCGCCTCGATCAGTGTCGGGTCCGCGAGGGCACTGGGTCGACCTGAGGCGAGCGGGTTGGCCGCGAGCGCGCGTTGCAGATCGCGCAGGCCACCGGGGCTCCACTTCACATCCGGCTCGTCCCGCACCGCCTGCACGTCACGAGACCCGTCGCGACGGGTGCGCGTCAGTGCCGCGCAGACGGCCCGCCTCCAGCGCGCGGCGTCCGGTCCCGAGAAGAGGCCTGCGACATCGGCATCCAGCGCAGCGAACAGGCCGTACCCGCCCCACAGAAAGCGCCGGTGGAGGAGACCTGCGAGCACGGCGGGCCCATCGTGGGCGAGGTCGAGGCATTCCCGGGACGAGCGCGCGGCATGGTCCAGCGTGAACCCGAGGTCCCAGAGCCCGGCGACGACCGCATCGACGCACGCTGCCGTCCCGGCCGAGCTGACCCCGGCGCGCGGTCGGCTGGCTTCGGGCAGCAGAAAGAGCACGTCGAGATCCGAGGCGGGGGCCAGCTCGCTCCGCCCGTAGCCGCCCACCGCCACTGCCGCGAGCGGCGCGACCATGCTGTCGCCCCGGATCTGCGTGCCTGCCGACGTAATGTGGAGCAACCCGATCACCGCGCTGTCCGCAAGGCGCGCCCGGCCGCGAAGGTAATCCTCGACTGCGCCGCCCGTCTCGAGGCGCTCGCGTAAGATGTCGTGCGCCTGCGCGACGGGCGGACGCAAGTGCTTCACGCCCTGCCTTCCCGATTTGCAGGCAAGTGCGCGCAACGCGGACCGGATCGCCGCGGTCGGGGTGCCGCCGGACTTGGCCTCTGCGGGCGTCGCAGCGGTGGCGATGTGTGGCCGCGCGAATTCCGCGCCTGACGTCTCACGGCTGGGCGCAAGCTTCGCCTTGCCCATCGGCGGCTCTTTCAGGGGTGTCGTGAGCATCATCTTCGTCGCTCCTCGGTCGGCCCGTCCCTCAGTCCGACCTTCAGGCCGCTCGGTTACGCGACGATTTCCGAAATGGGGAACTCGGCTACATCGCAAGCCGGCACGTCCCCCGCGACGACGACTCCCTCGCCAAGACCATCAGCAGCCTGTCAAGGCCGAGGTGACGTCGCGTCCCGGGCTCTGGCGATCGCTGCACGCGGGCGAGTTCGCCAAACTCGAAGCAATCTTCGGATCCTCGGGCCGGTCGGCACCATGCCGCCGGCCGACGCGGAGGCGCACCGCTACGCCGAGGTGGAAGCGGCCGCCCTGGCGGCGTGATTCGTGCGATTCGTGTATGGATGCCGCCTGCGGATCAAGGCGTTCCTGCAGCGCCGCCAGGAGAGCACGGGTGCGGCCAGGTATCCGGCTTCTGATTGCGGCCGGCCTGGCCGCGGGCCCCGATGAGCGGCGCGGGGCGAGGGACGGATCAAACCAGCGCGCTCCGGCGCGTATCGAGTCACGCGGCCTCTCTCCACTGACTCGCAGGTCCCTCACCGTCACCTTCTGCACCTTGGCTCCTGCCGGGCGCGGCTCCGGGCGAGTTCGGGTGCCGGTCGTTCAGGCGGCGGGCGCGGACGTGCGGCAGGTCCCTCCCTTGGTCGCCAACGCCAACGCGATGAGAGAGTCGCGGAAGCGGGGGCAAGTCCAGTCAGTCATCGGAGCTGGCGTCGGGCAACCGCGCGCTCGCCGACCCCGAGATTACTCGACGGATCCTCACCGGTGAGTTCGCGGTACAAACGGTCGACCTCCGCCGCGCTCGCCGCCTCCGCCCTGGCGTTGTCGACGAGGCCACGCGCGTGCCGCTGCGCCTCGATCTC
>DASQVL010000277.1:0-4158 GCA_035640795.1 Crenalkalicoccus sp.
GGAGCTGGTGGATGGCCGCACCCACTACCCGCTCGGCGCCGAGGAGATGGCGAGCTGGATGGAACGCTTCGTCCGCGAGGATGGGGTGAACCTGATCGGCGGCTGCTGCGGCACCTCGACGCCGCACATCGCGGCCCTCGATGCCATGCTGCGCCGGATCGCCGGTGAGCGGGCGCGACCGGCGCCGGCGCCGCGCAGCGCCATCTGGGTGCCCTCGGTCGCCAGCCTCTTCGCTGCCGTGCCGCTGCGCCAGGAGAACACCGTCTTCGGCATCGGCGAGCGCTGCAACGCCAACGGCTCCAAGGTTTGGCGGGAGCGGCAGGCGGCGCATGACTGGGATGGCTGCGTCGCCCTGGGGCGGGAACAGGCGGCGGAGGGCAGCCATGCGCTCGACCTCTGCACCGCCTTCGTCGGCCGCGACGAGATGGGCGAGATGAACGAGGTGGTGCGCCGCTTCACCGGCAGCGTGAACGCGCCCCTCGTCATCGACTCCACCGAGACGCCGGTGATCGAGGCGGCGCTGAAGCTGCATGGCGGCAAGCCGATCATCAACTCGATCAACTTCGAGGATGGCGAGCGCCACGCCGCCGACCGCCTGCGCCTGGCCAAGAAGTTCGGCGCCGCCGTCATCGCGCTGACCATCGACGAGCAGGGCATGGCGAAGACCGCCGAGGACAAGCTGCGCATCGCCCGCCGCCTGGTGGAATTCGCCTGCGACCGGCACGGCCTGGCGCAGTCCGACCTGCTCATCGATCCCCTCACCTTCACCATCGCCACGGGGAACGAGGACGACCGCAAGCTCGGCCTCTGGACGCTGGAGGGCATCAGGATGATCCGGGAGGCGTTCCCGGACATCCAGATCATCCTCGGCCTCTCCAACATCTCCTTCGGCCTGAACCCGGCGGCGCGGCACGTGCTGAACAGCGTCTTCCTCGACCACGCCATGCGCGCCGGCATGACGGGCGCCATCATCCACGTCTCGAAGATCCGCCCCCTCGCGCAGATCGCGCCCGAGGAGGTGGAGGTGGCCGAGGACCTGATCTTCGACCGCAGGCGGGAGGGCTACGACCCGCTCGCCCGCATGCTGGAGATGTTCGCCGGCCGCAAGGCGGCCGAGGCAGGCGCCCGCAAGCGCGCCGAGCAGGTCGAGCAGCGCCTGAAGGACCGCATCGTGGACGGCGACCGCAAGGGGCTGGAGGACGACCTCGCGGAGGCGATGGGCAAGGGCATCGCGCCGCTCGACATCATCAACACCCTGCTGCTCGACGGCATGAAGGTGGTGGGCGAGCTTTTCGGCGCCGGCAAGATGCAGCTCCCCTTCGTGCTGCAGAGCGCCGAGACGATGAAGGCCGCCGTCGCCTGGCTTGAGCCGCACATGGAGCGCATCGAGGGGCAGGAGAAGGGCACCATCGTGCTCGCCACGGTGAAGGGCGACGTGCACGACATCGGCAAGAACCTGGTGGACATCATCCTGACCAACAACGGCTACCGGGTGGTCAATCTCGGCATCAAGGTGCCGCTCGCCGACATGGTGGCCGCCGCGCGGGAGCATCGGGCGCACGCCATCGGCATGTCGGGCCTGCTCGTGAAGTCCACCGTGGTGATGCGCGAGAACCTGGAGGAGATGTCGCGCATCGGGCTGGAGGTGCCGGTGCTGCTCGGTGGCGCCGCGCTGACCCGCGGCTATGTCGAGGAGGATTGCGTCCGCGCCTATGCCTGTGGCCGCGTGGCTTACGCGCGGGACGCCTTCGACGGCCTCCATCTGATGGACAAGGTCACGGGCAACGGCTTCGACGACTACCTCGCCGCCATGCAGGCGCGCCGCCGCGGCAAGCCGCGCAACGAGGCGCGCGTGCTGGGCCAGGCCGACCCGCGCGGCTTCGCGCCCGTGGACGTCATCGCAGCCAAGGACCGCCGCCGCCGCCTGACCGCGGGCAACCCGGTGCCCGACCCGCCCTTCTGGGGCGCCCGCGTCATCGAGGCCGCGCCGAAGGCGGTGGTGCCCTTCATCAACGAGCGCAGCCTCTATCAATTCCAGTGGGGGTTCCGGAAGCAGGGCCGGTCCCTGGAGGATTTCCTCGGCTGGGCGAAGCAGGAGCTGCGCCCGGTGCTCAGGCGCATGCTGGCGCTGGCGGAGGCCGAGGACATCCTCCGCCCGCAAGCCATCTACGGCTACTGGAAGGCGGCCGGGCAGGGCAACGACCTGATCCTCTTCGCCCCGGATGGGGAGACCGAGCTCGCCCGCTTCACCCTGCCGCGCCAGCCGAAGCAGGATGGCGAGTGCATCGCCGATTTCGTGCGCGACGTGGAGGACGGCCCGCAGGCGCGCGACGTGATCGGGCTGCAGGTGGTCACCGTCGGCCAGAAGGCCTCCGACGCCGCCCGCGCCTGGTTCGAGGACAACCGCTACCAGGACTACCTCTACCTGCATGGCCTCGGCGTGGAGATGGCGGAGGCGATGGCGGAGTACGTCCACAAGCGCATCCGCGCCGAATGGGGCTTCGCGGCGGAGGACGACCGCGACATGGACCGCATGCTGAGCCAGGGCTATCGCGGCGGCCGCTACAGCTTCGGCTATCCGGCCTGCCCGCGGCTCGAGGACCAGGAGTCGCTGCTGAGGCTGCTCGGGGCGGAGCGGATCGGGGTGACGCTGTCCGAGGAGTGGCAGCTGCACCCGGAGCAGTCCACCAGCGCGCTCGTCCTGCACCACCCGCGGGCCAAGTATTTCTCCGTCTGACCTGCCGCAGGAAGCCAGGCACCCCGGTCGTTGAGCGTCCGCCTCAACGACCGGGGAATGCCCCCAGCTCTTCGCGCGCCGCCTCGGCGAACTCCTTCAACGGGTCGAGCCACTTCCCGCTCTTGATGAGCTCGTGCAATTCGGCCAGCTGAGGCGCCCCCTTCAGGCATCCCCCAGGATCTGCGTGACGAATCCCGTCCCGCCACAGCTGGGGCAGGGCCGGTCCTCCAGCAGCCCGGTCCCATGGCAGTCCCGGCACATCACCTGGCCAGTCCCCGGCACCGCCTGGTCGCCGGGGCTGCGACGCCCGGCCATCGCCTCGCCCTCACCATCCGGCCCAGACCGCTCTTCCGCCATCGCGCCTCGCCTCCCCGCCTCGCCTCCCTGGCTCGCCGACCGAACGGGGGCCGGCGCCCGGGGGTTGCGACGCCGCCACACCCCGGGGCATGAACCGGCGCCCGTCCGGAGCCCCATCCGCTTGGCCCCGTCCGCCGCTCCTCCGGCAAAGTCGCGCGCCGTCCGCCTCGCCGCGGGCAGCCTCGCCCTCGCCGCCCTGGTCCTCGCCCTGAAGCTCGGCGCCTGGGGCGTGACCGGCAGCGTCGCCCTGCTCGCCGATGCGCTGGAGAGCGTGGTGAACCTGGCCGCCGCCGCCGCCGCGCTCGCCGCAGTGCGCTACGCCGCCATGCCGCCCGACGCCAACCACCCCTATGGCCACACCAAGGCGGAATACTTCTCCGCGGTGCTGGAGGCGGTGCTGATCATCCTCGCCGCTGCCGCCATCCTGCACGAGGCCTGGGGCGCGCTGCGCAACCCCCGCCCGCCGGAGCAGCCGGCGATCGGGCTTGCCGTCTCGGCGCTGGCGACGGCGCTGAACGCCGGCTGGGCCGCGCTGCTGAACCGCGCCAGCCGGGCGCTGCGCTCCCCGGCCCTGCAGGCGGATGCCCGGCACCTGTACGCGGATGTCGTCACCTCGGTCGCCATCATCCTCGGCATCGCGCTGGTGGCGGTGACCGGGCTGTTCTGGCTCGACCCGCTTCTGGCCGCCCTCGCCGCGCTCAACATCCTCTGGTCGGGGGGGGACCTGGTGCGCAGCTCGGTCGGCGGGCTGATGGATGAGGCGGTGCCGCCCGAGCTCCTCACCCGCATCCGCGGCGCCGTCTCCACCCATGGGGAGGGCGCCATCGAGGCGCATGACCTGCGCAGCCGCCATGCCGGCCGCCTCACCTTCATCGAATTCCACCTCGTGGTCCCGGGGGAGATGCGGGTGCTGGATGCGCATGCCATCTGCGACCGGATCGAGGCGGCGCTGAAGGCCGAGGTGGAGGACGCGGTGATCACCATCCATGTCGAGCCCGAGGGCAAGGCGAAGCACCGGGGCGTGCTGGTGCTGTGAGCCCGGACGCGCTGACCGCGACGCTCGC
>DASQVL010000278.1:0-8159 GCA_035640795.1 Crenalkalicoccus sp.
CTGGACAGCCGTCCCCTCGCGCGCGAAAAACAGCAGATCGGGGAGGCCGCATGACACGCCCCGCCTGACAGCTTCGACCCGGCGGACACCCGCCACGCCAGGTCGTCGACCGTCAGATCAAGTGCAGACTTCTACACCTCCCCCAAGGGCAACCCACGCCACCACCTACCGCCGCCGCATCGCAAACGCGCCGAGCATCCGCCGCGGCTCCTCGCTGCGCCAGGCCGCGGCGAAGGCGGGAATGCCGGTTGCAATCGCCTCCGCCAGCGGCAGTCCTTCCCACCGCCGGATCAGCGCCTTCTGGTCGCGCACCGCCTGCGGCCCGGCGGCGCAGAGCGCGGCAAGCCATTCCTCGACGGCCTCGTCCAGCCGGTCCGGCGGGACGACGCGCTCGATCAGGCCCCAGCGCTCCGCCTCCGCCGCGTCGATCGTCTCGCCCAGAAGCAGCAGGCGGCGCGTGCGGCCCCAGCCGATCAGACCCGGCAGCAGCGCCGCCTCCACGACGGAGGGGATGCCGACCCGCACCTCCGGCATGCCGAACTGCGCCGTCTCCGCCGCGAGGCGGAGGTCGCAGGCGGCCGCGAGCTCAAGCCCCGCGCCCAGCGTCCAGCCATTCACGCGCGCGATGACCGGCACCGGGCAGTCGCGCACCGCGGCGCAGCTTGCCTGCACGGCCCCGATGAAGCCGCGCGCGCCGGCGGCATCGGCAATGGCGGCCATCTCCGCGATGTCGGCGCCGCCGATGAAGGCCTTCGCGCCGGCGCCGGTCAGCACCACGGCGCGCAGCGCGCCGTCGACGGAAAGTGCCCGGATCGCCTCCACGAAGCGCGCCATGAGCGCAGCGTTCAGCGTGTTCAGCTTCGCCTCGTGCGCGATGGTGACGAAGGCCACCTCGCCGCCTTCCGGACGCGCGCGGCGCTCGACCAGGACCTCGCCCGCCACGGCCTACTCCGCCGCCCGCGGCAAGGTTTCGGGTGCCGGGGCGTGGCTGCGCGGCTTCGCCTTGATGCGCAGATCGCGCAGCTCCGCCTGCTCCCGCGCCGCATTGCGCATCAGCGCGTCACGGCCCCAGAGATATTGCGGCGGGCAGGCGAGACCGGGGACACCGTACTGCGCTGCGGCACGCAGCGTGAACATCGGGTCGGTCAGGTGCGGTCGCGCGAGCGCCACCAGGTCCGCGCGGCCGGCGGCCAGGATGGTGTTCACCTGGTCGGCGGTGGTGATGTTGCCGACGCACATGGTGGCGATGCCTCCCTCGTTGCGGATCATGTCGGACCACGGCACCTGGAACATGCGGCCATAGACCGGGGCGGCATCGTGCACCGTCTGGCCGGTGGAGACATCCACCAGGTCGCAGCCATGCGCGGCAAAGGCGCGCGCCGCTTCCAGCGTCTCCGCATCCGAGATGCCGCCCTCCGCCCAATCGGTCGCGGAGAGCCGCACCGACATCGGCTTCTCCGCCGGCCATTCGGCGCGCAGCGCGTCGAACACCTCGAGCGGGAAGCGAAGGCGGTTCCCGATCGGCCCGCCATACTCGTCCGTGCGATGGTTCGTCAGGGGCGAGAGGAAGCTCGCCAGCAGGTAGCCGTGCGCGCAGTGCAGCTCCAGCATGTCGAAGCCGCAGCGCAGGCCGCGGCGCGCGGCGGCGGCGAATTGCGCAATCACCGCATCCATGTCGGCGCGCGTCATTTCCCGCGGCACGGGGCTGTCCGGGAAATAGGGGATGGCGCTGGCGGAGAGGATGGGCCAGCGCTGCTCCTCCGGCAGCGGGCGGTCGATCGCATCCCACATCAGCCGCGTCGCACCCTTGCGGCCGGCATGGCCGAGCTGCAGCGCGATCCGCGCCGGCCCGTTCGCGTGGACGAAGTCCACGATGCGCGTCCAGGCCGCCTCCTGCGTCTCGTTCCAGAGTCCGGCGCAGCCGGGAGTGATGCGCGCCTCCGGCGCCACGCAGGTCATCTCCGTGAAGATCAGCCCGGCGCCGCCCAGGGCGCGCGCGCCGTAATGCACCAGGTGGAAGTCGCCCGGCACGCCGTCCTTTGCGCTGTACATGCACATCGGCGAGACGACGACGCGGTTCGCCACCTCCATGCCGCGCAGGCGGAAGGGCTGGAACATGGGCGGACGGGACGGGTGGGCGGCGGGACCGGCTTCCTCGGCGAAGGCGCGCTGCGTCTCCGCGACGAATTCCGGCGCGCGCAGCGCCAGGTTGTCCCAGGTGATGGCCTTGCTGCGCGTCATCAGGCCGAAGGCGAAGCGCGTCGGGTGCATGCCGCGGAAGCGCCGCACATGTTCGAACCACACCAGGGAGACATCGGCCGCGTGCTGGGTGCGCTCCACATCCTCGCGCCGGTCCGCCTCGAAGCGGGCGAGGCATTGGGCGGCGCCGCCGCCGGCCAGGAATGCGCGGTGCAGCGCGATCGCATCCTCCATGGCGAGCTTGGTGCCGGAGCCGATGGAGAAATGCGCCGAGGCCTTAGCATCGCCGATCAGCACCAGATTGTCCCGCACCCAGCGCCCGCATTTGATGGAGGGGAAGCGCCGCCAGAGCGAGCGGTTGGTGAGCAGCCGGTGGCCGGCCAGCTCCTCGGCGAAGACGCCTTCCAGGAAGCGGGCGCTCTCCACCTCGTCCATCGCGTCGAGGCCGGCGCGCGCGAAGGTCTCCGGATCCGTCTCCAGCACCCAGGTGCTGGCCTGCGGCGCGTACTGGTAGCAATGGGCGATGAAGATGCCTTCCGGCCGCTCCTTGAAGAAGAAGGTGAAGGCATCGAAGGGGCGCGTCGAGCCCATCCAGGCGAAGCGGTTCGGGCGGAGGTCGACCTCCGGCGCGAAGTGGTCGCGGAACCGCTCCCGGACCGGCGAGTTGATGCCGTCCGCCGCGACGATCAGGTCGGCCTCCGGGAAGTCCTCCGGCCGCGCTTCCTGCCGGTGGAGCAGCTCGACGCCCAGCGCCCGGGCGCGCTCCTGCAGCAGCAGCAGCAGGGTGCGGCGGGCGCAGCCGCAGAAGCCGTTGCCGCCGATGCGGTGGACGGCGCCCTTCGCGTGGATCTCGACGTCGTCCCAGTAGGCGAAGCTCCGGGTGATGGCGCGGTAGGAGGGCTCGTCGGCGTCGCGGAAGGTGTCCAGCGTGGCGTCGCTGAACACCACGCCGAAGCCGAAGGTGTCGTCCGCCCGGTTGCGCTCGACCACGGTGATGCGCGCCTCCGGGAAGTCCCGCTGCATCAGGATGGCGAAGTAGAGGCCCGCCGGCCCGCCGCCGATCACCGCAATGCGCATCATCCTGCCTCCTGGCCGCGCCACAAAGTTTAGGCTTCAAGCATCCGTGCGCCAACCGGAATCAGGGCTTGCGGCGCGCCGCCCGAAAGCTTTAGGCTTCAAACATCGCGGAGGGCGCATGGGCAGAGAGCGCATGGGCGGAGGGGGCGATGCGGCTGGGGGCGGTGCCGCTGCGGGCGATGCGGCCGAGGAGGCCTTGGCGGCGCGGCCGCTCGCCGGCCGGCGCGCCCTGGTCACCGGGGGCGGCAGCGGCATCGGCCTCGCCAGCGCCGCGGCGCTGACCCGGGCGGGTGCGGCCGTCACCGTGCTCGGCCGGCGCGAGGGGCGGCTGCGCGAGGCCGTCGCCATGGGCGCCGCCGAGGCCTTCCTCGTCGCGGATCTCGTCGCACCCAAGCTGCCGCCGCTGCCGCCGGCCACGCTGCTGGTGAACGCCGCCGGTGCCGCCGGAAGCGCGCCCTTCCTCCGCACGGACGACGCGCTGTGGCAGCGCATGCTGGGGGTGAACCTGATGGGCGCCGTCAGCGTCACCCGCGCCCTGCTGCCCGGGATGCTGGAGGCGGGCCAGGGCCGGATCGTCAACATCGCCTCCACCGCCGCGTTGAAGGGCTATGCCTACGTCACCGCCTATGCGGCAGCGAAGCACGCGCTGCTCGGGCTGACCCGTGCCCTGGCGCAGGAGGTCGCGGGGCAGGGCGTCACGGTGAACGCCGTCTGCCCCGGCTTCACGGAGACGGAGATGGTGGCGGAGAGCATCGCGCGCATCACCGCGCGCACCGGCCGCGACGCTGCGGCCGCGCGTGCCGAGCTGACGCGCCACAACCCGCAGGGCCGCCTGGTGCGGCCGGAGGAAGTGGCCGCCGCCGTGCTGTTCCTCTGCCTGCCCGGGGCCGCGGCGACCAACGGCATCGCGCTGCCCGTCGCCGGGGGCGAGGCATGATACCAGAGCACGACCTGCGGCCGGCGCAGCCGGCCGAGGCCGCGAATGCGGCCCGCCGCAAGTGCGGCGAGTCAAGCGAAGCGCCGGCGCCTGGGGCGCGGATCGGTCACGATCCGCGAGATCTGGCATGAGCCCGGACGATCTCGCCCGCACGGTGGATGCCGAGACGGCGCTGGCCGATGCGCCGGCCGGCCACAAGGACGAGCTCAGGCTGTGGCTCCGCCTGCTCACCTGCACCACGCTGGTGGAGGCCGAGATCCGCCGGCGCCTGCGGCTCGAATTCGGCACCACCCTGCCGCGCTTCGACCTGATGGCGGCGCTGGAGCGGGAGGGCGCGCTGACCTTGGGCGAGGTCTCGCAGCGCATGATGGTCTCGAACGGCAACGTCACCGGCCTCGCCGCGCGGCTGGAGGCGGAGGGGCTGGTCGAGCGCCGCGTGAGCCCCGCCGACCGCCGCGTGCAGAGGCTGCGCCTGACGCCGCGCGGAAGGCGGGATTTCGCCCGGCAATCCGCCGCGCATGAGGGCTGGATCGCCGAGCTCTTCGCCGGCCTCGCGCCCGCGGACCGCGCCGCGCTGCACCGTCTGCTCGGCCGCGCCAAGGCCAGCCTGCGCGCCGCGCTGCAGGAGGAGACGCCCGCATGACCCCGCTCGCGGCGTACCGCGCGCAGCATCTTCGCCTCGTCGTCGCGGAGGGCGTCGCGACGCTCACCCTCGACCGGCCGGAGCGCAAGAACCCGCTGACCTTCGAGAGCTATGCCGAGCTCGGCGCCATCTTCCGCGCCGCCGCGCAGGATGACGAACTGCGCTGCTTCGTCCTGGCCGGCGAGGGCGGCAATTTCTGCTCGGGCGGCGACGTGCACGACATCATCGGCGAGCTGGTGCGGCGTGACACGCGCGGGCTGATGCGCTTCACCGCGCTCACCGGCGAGCTGGTCAAGGCCATGCGCGCCTGCCCGCAGCCCATCATCGCTGCGGTGGATGGCATCGCCGCCGGCGCGGGCGCCATCCTGGCCATGGCGTCCGATCTCCGCCTCGGCACGCCGCGCGCGCGCGTCGCCTTACTGTTCAACCGCGTCGGCCTCGCCGGCTGCGACATGGGTGCCTGCGCCATCCTGCCGCGGCTGATCGGTCAGGGGCGGGCGAGCGAGCTGCTCTATCGCGGCCGGACGCTGAGCGCGGAGGAGGGCCTGGCCTGGGGCTTCTTCAACGCGCTGCACCCGCCCGAGGCGCTTGGCCCCGAGGCCGCGACCCTCGCGCGCGAGCTGGCGGAGGGTCCCGCCTTCGCCCATGCGATGACCAAGCGGATGCTCGCCATGGAATGGGCCATGTCCATCGAGCAGGCGATCGAGGCGGAGGCGGTGGCGCAGGCGCTCTGCATGACCACGCAGGATTTCCGCCGCGCCTACCAGGCCTTCGTGGCGAAGCGGCAACCGGAGTTCCGCGGCGACTGAGGGGACGCGCACGGCACGGACAAGGAGACGGAGATGGACGGCGTGAGCCCTGACCCGACGCGCATGGAGAGCGCGCATCGCGACCCCTTCGCGCGGGAGAACCTGCCGCCGCGCGAGGCCTGGCCCGTCTTCCGCTTCGACCTGCCGCAGCTGCGCTACCCCGCCCGGCTGAACTGCGCCACGGAGCTGCTGGACCGCAATGCGGGGGGCCCGCGCGCCGACCACCCCGCGGTGGTGACGCCGGCAGAGACCCTCACCTACCGCCAGCTCGCCGAACGCGCCAACCGCATCGCCAATGTCCTGGTGCACCGCACCGGCCTGCTCCCCGGCAACCGCGTGCTGCTGCGCGGCGCCAACACTGCCTGGATGGTCGCGGCGTACTTCGCCGTGCTGAAGGCGGGCGGCATCGTCGTCGCCAGCATGCCGCTGCTGCGCGCCAGGGAGCTCGGCCAGATGCTGCGCAAGGCGCGCATCAGCCACGCCCTCTGCGATGCGCGCCTCGCCGCGGAGCTCGCCGCGGCCGAGGCGCCGGATCTCCGCCACGTCCTCCATTGGGGCGCCGGCGAGCTGGAAGCGAAGTGCGAGGCCGAGAGTGCGGAGTTCGCGGCCTGCGATACGGCGGCCGAGGATATCTGCCTGATCGGCTTCACCTCGGGCACCACCGGGGAGCCGAAGGGGGCCATGCACAACCACCGCGACATGCTCGCGGTCTGCGACACCTATGGGCGGGAGGTGCTGCGCGCCGCGCCCAGCGACATCTTCATCGGCTCGCCGCCGCTCGCCTTCACCTTCGGGCTGGGCGGCCTCGTGCTCTTCCCCTTCCGCGTCGGCGCCAGCACCGTGCTGCTGGAACGCGCGACGCCCGAGGATCTGCTGCCCGCCATCGCGCGGCATCGCGCGACGGTGTGCTTCACCGCCCCCACCGGCTGGCGCGCCATGGCGCAGCACGCGGCGGAGCACGACCTCTCCTCCCTGCGCAAATGCGTCTCGGCCGGGGAGGCGCTGCCGAAGCCGGTCTTCGAGGGGTGGCAGGCGGCGACCGGCCTGAAGCTGATGGACGGCATCGGCGCCACGGAGATGCTCCACATCTTCATCGGCGCGCCGGAGGAGGCGATCCGCCCCGGCGCGACCGGCCTGCCCGTGCCCGGCTACCTGGCGAAGGTGATCGGCCCGGACGGGGCGGAGTTGCCGCGCGGCACGCCCGGGCGGCTCGCCGTGCAGGGCCCCACGGGCTGCCGCTACCTCGCCGATCCGCGCCAGGCGAATTACGTGCAGGGGGGCTGGAACATCACCGGCGATATCTACATCCAGGACGAGGATGGCTATTTCTGGTACCAGGCGCGCAGCGACGACATGATCGTCTCCGCCGGCTACAACATCGCGGGGCCGGAGGTGGAGGCGGCGCTGCTCGCCCATCCGGCGGTCGCCGAATGCGGCGTGGTCGGCGCGCCGGACGAGGAGCGGGGGCAGATCGTGAAGGCCTATGTGGTGGTCCGCCCCGGCATCGCCGCCGATGACGCGCTGGCCCGGGCGCTGCAGGAGCACGTGAAGCAGGCCATCGCGCCCTACAAGTATCCGCGCGCCATCGCCTTCGTGGACGTGCTGCCGCGCACCGGGACCGGCAAGCTGCAGCGCTTCGCGCTGCGCCGCAGGGCAGCCGGCGCATGAGCCTCCGCATCCTGCACCCGGCCGGCTGGCCGGCGCCGCGCGGCTACGCCAACGGCATGGAGGGGCGCGGCCGCCAGGTGCTGGTGGGCGGCCAGATCGGCTGGGACAGCAAGGGCCACTTCGCCCAGGGCTTCGTCGCCCAGGCGCAGCAGGCGCTGCGCAACATCCTGGCCGTGGTGGCGGAGGCCGGCGGCGGGCCGGAGCACCTGGCCCGCCTGACCTGGTATGTGGTGGACATGGAGGAGTACCGGGCGAACCTCGCCGCGCTCGGCCCCGCCTACCGCGCGGTGATGGGCCGGCATTTCCCGGCCATGACGCTGGTGCAGGTGGGCGCGCTGGTGGAGCCCGAGGCGCGGCTGGAGATCGAGGCGACGGCGCTGGTGCCGGACTGAGCCGCCCGCGCCGCCGCCTGCCTCAGGCGGTCGCCGCGTCGTCGCCGGGCAGCGGCTCGCTCAGCGGCGCCGTGCCCGTGCTCCCCTGGTCGCGCCAGCCGCCGCGCCGCTCCATCGCCTTCCGCGCATAGCAGGCACCGCAGACCGCCGCCGCGCCGACCCCCACCCCGGCCAGGAAGGGCGCCAGCCCGGCCAGCATCATCATGCCCCCCATGGTGGCGGCCCCGGTCATCGCCATGGACCCGCAGCGCATCAGCATGTGTCGTCTCCTTGCCTCGGCCCGGATAGTGGGCCGCGTGGCGCCCGGGGCAAGGTCCCGGCCGCGCTCATTGGTCCGGGATGGTCGCCGTTACCTCTATGGAGGTGTACCAGGCGGCCAGGTTGGCGATCTCCTCGTCCTGCAGCCCCTGCGCGACCAGGCTCATCTGTTCCTG
>DASQVL010000279.1:0-9477 GCA_035640795.1 Crenalkalicoccus sp.
CCGCCCACCGCATCCGCAGTCATCAGGATGCGCCGCGGCGCGGGCGGCGTCATGCGCCGCACGCCGCCTCCAGCTCCGGCAGCGGCGCCGGCTGCGCCTCCTGCAGGTCGCTGAAGCTCTCGAACTGCGCGAGGTAATGCGCGTGGGCGCGTTCCCACGCCAGCTCGTCCGGCGCGCCCCACAGCCGGTGGTAGTCGGGCGAGCTGGGATAGGGGTAGAGCGGCACCGGGTCGTTCGCCCAGACGCCGCCCGCGCGCAGCCGGTCCCGCCAGGCGGCGAGCGCCGCCGCGTCGTCCGTCGCGCAGCGGATCAGGTTGGCCTGCACGAAGGGCACGCGCCGGCGCGCGTAGAGCAGGCGCTCGGCCAGCTCCTCCGTCGTCATGCGGCAGGACTTGTCCAGCGCGGCGCGGCCTTCCGGTGTCAGGCTCTCCACCCCCGCCTCGATGGAGACGCAGCCCGCCTCGCCCAGCAGGTCGAGCATCTCCGGCTTCCAGAGGTCGATCCGCGTCTGCACGCCGAAGGCCAGGCGGCGCGATGCCAGCGCCTCCAGCAGCGGGCGCTGCGGCAGGAAGATCTCGTCGATGAAGTAGAGGTAGCGCACGCCCTGCGCGCGGAGCCCGTCGATCTCGGCGAGCAGGATGCCGGGATCGCGGCGGCGGTAGCCATCGCGGAAGTCGAGCTTGGCGCAGAAGCTGCAGTGATAGGGGCAGCCGCGGGAGGCCTCGACCTCGGCGCCCGGGCCTTCCGCCGGTGCCTCGAAGCGGTGATGGTGGTGGGTGTGCCGGGCGATCCACGCCGCGGGCCAGGCGAGCGGGGGCAGGTGCGCGAACTCGCCCGCATGCGGCGCGCCGGTCACGAGTATCGCCGCACCGTCCCGGAAGGCGATGGCGGGGACCTGGTCGGGCGGGCCGCCTTCCGCGAGCCGCGCCACGATCTCCTCCGCCTCGCCGCGCACGACGACATCCACGCCGAGCTTGCGGAGCGCCGCCCGAGGCGTCGCCGAGCCATGCGGGCCGATGGCGACGCTGCGCCCGCCGCGGCCGCCGAGCGCGAGCAGGAAGGCGCGCGGCACGCGGAGCTCGGGCGGTGCGCAGCGCCAGAACAGGTAGCTCGGCGCCGTCGCCAGCACCGTCATCGCGGGCGCGAAGCCGGCGACGGCCTCGGCCGCCTCCGCCATCGCCAGGCCGCAGAGATGCGCGTCGAGCATCAGCACCTCATGGCCCGCCGCCTCCAGCAGCGCGCGTGCATAGCCGAGCTCGAGCGGCAGGTGCGGCTCCCGGCAGCCGAAATAGGTGCTGCCCTCGAAGCTCCAGGGCGGGTTGACCAGCGCGATTCTCATCGGGCGAGCTCCGGCACGCGGGCATCGCGGCCGTGCTCGGCGGCAAGCCAGGCGGCGAGGCGCGCGACGCCCTCCTTCCAGGGCAGGGCGGGGGCGAGGCCGAGGGCGCGGCGCGCCCGCCCGGTATCGGAGACGTAGTAGCGCTGGTCGCCCGGCCGCCGCGGCCCGTGCTCCACCGCGACGCGCCGGCCGGTCAGCATTTCCACCCGGCGCAGCAGCTGGCGCAGGCTGACCGCGTTGGCCGGCCCGCCGCCGAGGTTGAAGGGCCGTCCCGCCACCTCGCCGATGCGGCGCCAGGCGGCAAGGTAGGCGGCGACGGCATCGTCCACGAAGAGCAGGTCGCGCACCTGGCAGCCATCGCCGTAGATGCGGATGGGCTCCCCGCGCAGCGCGCGGATCAGGAAGTGCGCGACCCAGCCCTGGTCTTCCGTGCCCATCTGGCGCGGGCCGTAGATGCAGCTCATCCGGAAGACGGCGGCGGGCAGGCCGTAGCTGCGCGCGAAGTCCAGCACGTACTGGTCCGCCGCGCCCTTGGAGCAACCATAGGGCGTGTGGAAGTCGAGCGGCCGGTCCTCGTCCACTCCGCGGTCGCGGAGCTCCGGGTCGCGCGGCAGCCAGGCCTCCTCCACGCAGGCGAGCGGGATGTCCTCGAGCGCGCCATACACCTTGTTCGTGCTGGCGAAGACGAGCGGGGTGCGCGCGCCGCGCCGGCGCAGCGCCTCCAGCAGGTTCGCCGTGCCCTGCAGGTTCACCGCGAGGTCGGCCATCGGGTCGGCGAGGCTGGTCGTGACCGCGACCTGCGCCGCCAGGTGGAACACCGCGCGCGCCTCGGCAACCGCGGCATCCAGCGCCGGAGCGTCGCGGATATCGGCGACCGCGACGGAGATGCGGCGCGGGTGGCGCGCGCGCAGCCAGTCGAGGTTGCGCTCCACCCCCGGCCGAAGCAGCGCATCATAGATGAGGACGTCCTCGCCCTCGCGCGCCAGGCGATCGGCCAGGTTGGCACCGATGAAGCCGGCGCCGCCCGTCACCAGCACGGGCCGGTGCCCGACAGGTTGTGCCGTCACGCGACGAGCCCCCGCGCCTCGAGCTCCCGCCGCGCCTGCTGCACCCGGTCCTCCGCCTGCTGGCGCGCCACCCATTCGGCGAGCTCGGCGAGGCCTTCCTGGAAGTCGCGCCGCGCCGCGTAGCCGAGCTGCGCCCGGGCGAGGCCGAGATCCGGGATGCAGTGGCGGATGTCGCCGGCGCGCGCCTTGCCGGTGATCTCCGGCGCCATGCCGGGGCGGCCCATGGCGGTCGCCAGCATCGCCGCCACCTCGCGCACCGTGCGGTCCGCGCCGCTGCCGATGTTGAACACGCCGCCCGCCGCGCGCGGATGGTCGAGGGCGAGCAGGAAGGCCTCCGCCACGTCCGCCACGTGCACGAAGTCGCGCCGCTGCTCGCCATCCTCGAAGATCACCGGAGGCTGGCCGTTGTGCAGCCGCGCCGCGAAGATCGCCAGCACGCCCGTATAGGGGTTGGAGAGCGCCTGGCCCGGCCCGTAGACGTTCCAGAGGCGGAGGGCAGCGCCCTGCATGCCGTAGGCGGGGGCGAGGGTCAGCGTCAGCCGTTCCTGCGTGTACTTCGTGATGGCGTAGACCGAGGCGAGGGCAGGGCGCTTCCACTCCGGCGTCGGCACGGGCATCAGCGGGCGGCCGGCGGCATCCACCGGGTCCCAGGGCGCGGCGGCGCCGAGCCGCGGCAGCCGCACCACGTCTTCCAGCAGCGCGCCGGCGGCGTCGCGGTACAGGCCTTCGCCATAGACGCTCATCGAGGAGGCGACGACGACGCGCTGCACCGGCCGGTCGATCAGCTGCTGGAACAGCACCGCCGTGCCATGATCGTTCACCGCAACGTACCGGTCCACCGCGTACATGCTCTGGCCGACGCCGACCTCGGCGGCCAGGTGCACCACCTTGTCCACACCCTGCAGGGCGCGGCGCACCGCCTCCGGGTCGCGCACATCGGCCACGATCAATTCCGCCTCCGGGTCGAGGCCGGGCGGGCGGGCGCCATCGCGGTGCACCTGCTCGATCAGGCTGTCCAGGATGCGCACCCGGCGGTGACGTCGCAGCAACGCATGGGCGAGATGGCGGCCGATGAACCCGGCGCCGCCGGTGATCAGCACTCTCTCCGCCACGCCTGCCCGCCTCCGATCCGTCGCGGTCCCTGCAGGGCCGCGGGTTTCGCCCGACCGATCGCGCAACGCCGCCGCGCCGGGGCAGTGCGCGGCTCACCCTCGTCACATTCCGGTGTCCTACGGATGCCGGCGGCGCCGGCACGGAACGCTCCGTCGCCCGATGCGATTCTGCCCCTGCGCCGATGCGCGGCGCGGCGCGACGGAGGCGGGGCTTGTCGGCAGGATCGCTGCGCGTGGGGCTGGTCGGCATCGGCAACTGCGCGTCCTCCTTCGTGCAGGGCCTCACCTTCTACCGGGATGCCGGGGCGAACGCGCCCGTCCCCGGGCTGATGCACGCGACGCTCGGCGGCTATCACGTCTCGGACATCGCGCTCTCCGCCGCCTTCGACGTCAGCGCCGCCAAGGTCGGCCGCGACGTGGCGGAGGCGATCTTCGCGCCGCCCAACAACACCCGCCGCTTCGCGGAGGTCGCATCCACCGGCGTCACCGTGGAGCGCGGCGCGACGCTCGACGGGCTCGGCCGATACCGCGCGGCG
This sequence comes from Crenalkalicoccus sp., assembly GCA_035640795.1. GTDB lineage: Bacteria > Pseudomonadota > Alphaproteobacteria > Acetobacterales > Acetobacteraceae > DASQVL01. The sequence continues at coordinate 4,055 of DASQVL010000279.1, forward strand.
GAGCTCACGGAATCCGACCGGCCGGTCGCCGACGTGACCGGCGTGCTTCGGCGGACCGGGACGGAGATCCTGGTCTCCTACCTGCCGGTCGGCGCGCAGCGGGCGACCGAGTGGTACGCGGAGCAGGCGCTGGAGGCGGGCTGCGCCTTCGTCAACTGCATCCCGGTCTTCATCGCCTCCAACCCCGGATGGCGGGCGCGATTCGCGGAGCGGCGCCTGCCGCTGGTGGGCGACGACGTGAAGAGCCAGGTGGGCGCCACCATCGTGCACCGCGTGCTGGCACGGCTGTTCCGCGAGCGCGGCGTGCGCCTCGACCGCACCTACCAGCTCAACTTCGGTGGCAATGCGGACTTCCTGAACATGCTGGAGCGCGAGCGGCTGGAGAGCAAGAAGCTCTCCAAGACGCGGGCGGTGACCAGCGAGCTCGACCTGTCGCCCGCCGAGGGCTGCGTGCATGTCGGCCCGAGCGACTATGTGCCCTGGCTCGAGGACCGCAAGATCGCGCATATCCGGCTGGAGGGCACGGCCTTCGGCGAGGTGCCGCTGAGCCTCGAGGTGAAGCTGGAGGTCTGGGATTCGCCCAACTCCGCCGGCGTGGTGATCGATGCCGTGCGCTGCGCCCGCCTCGCTCTCGACCGCGGGGTGGGCGGCGCGCTGGTCGGGCCGTGCAGCTACTTCATGAAGTCGCCGCCCGAGCAGTTCAGCGATGAGGAGGCGCGGCGCCGCACGCTCCGCTTCATCGCCGGCGAGGCGTGAGCCCGGGCGTGGCGGCGACCCTGCTCCTCATCCGCCATGCCGCGCATGCGCGCGTGGCGGAGGTGCTCTGTGGCCGGATGGACGGCGTGCACCTGGATGCCGCGGGGCGCGCGCAGGCCGCGGCGCTCGGTGCCCGGCTGGCCGGGGAGGCGCTGGCCGCGGTCTGCACCAGCCCGCTGCCGCGCGCGGTGGAGACCGCGGAGGCGATCGCGCGGCCGCACGGCCTGGTGCCCGAGCGCATGGAGGACCTCACCGAGATCGCCTTCGGCGACTGGACCGGCCGCCCCTTCGCCGCGCTGCGCGACGACCCGGACTGGCAGCGCTGGAACGCCATGCGCGCTTCGGCGCGCCCGCCCGGCGGTGAGGCGATGGCGGAGGTCCGCGACCGCGTGCTGCGCGGCCTGCAGGTGCTCGCGGCGCGGCATCCGGAGGCCCGCATGGCGGTGGTGAGCCATGCCGACGTGATCAAGGCGGCGGTCGCCGGCATCCTCGGCCTTTCGCTCGACGCGCATGACCGCTTCGAGATCGCCCCCGCCTCGGTCAGCACCGTCGTGCTCTGGCCGGGCGGCGGCAAGGTGCTCGGCCTGAACGCGGCGGAAGCGGCGTGACGGCGATGGACAGGGAGACCATCCGGCAGCGCGTCGCGGCACTCGGGCCCTGGTTCCACAACCTCGATCTCGGCGGCGTGCGCACCGCGCCCGACCACTTCCTCGGCGACTACCCGGCGGTGAAGTGGCGCCGCTTCGCGCATGCGCTGCCGGCGGAGCTCAGCGGCCGCAGCGTGCTCGACATCGGCTGCAATGCCGGCTTCTACGCGATGGAGATGAAGCGCCGCGGCGCGGCGCGTGTCCTCGGCATCGACACGGACGAGGACTACCTGGCGCAGGCGCGCTTCGCCGCCGGGATCACCGGGCTCGAGATCGAGTTCCGCCGCGCCTCGGTCTACGAGGTCGGGGCGCTCGGCGAGCGCTTCGACCTCGTGCTCTTCCTCGGCGTGCTTTACCACCTGCGGCACCCGCTGCTGGCGCTCGACCTGATCCATGAGCATGCGGCGCGTGACCTGCTGGTCTTCCAGTCCATGCAGCGCGGCGCCACGGACATTGCCCCGCTGCGCGAGGATTACGACTTCGCCGAGACCGCGCCCTTCGACGCGCCGGGCTGGCCGAAGCTGCACTTCGTCGAGCACCGCTACGCCCACGACCAGACCAATTGGTGGGTGCCGAACCGCGCCTGCGCGGAGGCGATGCTGCGCAGCGCCGGCTTCCGGATCACCGACCATCCGGAGGACGAGGTCTATGTCTGCCGCCGCGCGGAGCCGCCCGAAGGCGCCGGCGCGGTCTATCCCGCCCGGGGCCCGAGCGCATGATCGAAGCGGCCATGATCTGGAACGAGCCGAACAACAAGTCGCACTGGGACCCGGAGGTGGATCCGGGCTGGCGCCGCTTCGCGGAGATGGCGATCCTGGCCGGCCAGGCGATCGCCGCCGAGACGCCTGGCCTGCCGCGCGTGCTGGGCGGCATTTCCCCGATCGACCCCACCTTCATCAGGCTGATGACCGGGCTCGGCGTGCTGGATCACCTCGACGTCGTCGCGGTGCACGGCTTCCCGCTCGACTGGAATCTCTGGTCGATCCATGACTGGCCGGCCAAGCTCGAGGAGATCCGCGCGGTCACCGAGAAGCCGGTCTGGGTGTCGGAGGTCGGCGTCTCCTCCTTCGGCGCGGAGGAGGTGCAGGAGTGGGGCCTGCGGCGGACCGCCGAGCTGCTCACGGGCCGCGCGCCGCGCATCCACTGGTACAGCCTCTACGACCTGCCGCGGGGCTGGGAGGCGACGACGCGGCACAAGGAGGCCGAGGGCTCGTCCTACTACCGCCACTTCTACATGGGGCTGCTGCGCGAGGACGGCTCGCCCAAGCCGGCGCTCGAGGCCTTCGCGCGGCATGCGCCGGCGCTCGGCCTCTGCCAGTGGTTCCATTTCGAGGACCACCGGCTGGACGACGCCGTTGCCTGGATGCGCCGCCTCGGCGTGCGGCACCTGCGCACCGGCCTCTCCTGGGCGGACAGTTTCCGCCCCAACGCCCTCGCCTGGTTCGACCGGCAGATGGCCGCCCTGAGCGGGTTCGAGGTGACGCTCACCTTCTGCTTCACGCCGGAGCATCGCGGCATCGCGCCGCACCACACCAGCGCGCCGCAGGTGCCGGCCGAGTTCGCCGAGTTCTGCGCGGCGATGCTGCGCCGCTACGCCTGAACTCTGGCCGCGTGGGCGGCCGATCGCGGGCTACCGCGCCGCGTCATGCTCGCCGCGCTCGCGTCGCTCCACCGTGTCGCGGCCGACGATCTTGCTGAACAGGCTGTCGCGCTCGAACAGCAGGGCCAGCTTCGCCGCATCGAACTGCCGCAGGAATTCGTCCCAGGAGATCTCGACCAGGGCGTCATGCCCAGAGTGCGGGTTGTCCGGGAACATGATGCGCAGGATCCCGACCGAATCGTCGTTGCGGGTCCGCCGCACGGCTGCCGGTCTGCCGCCCTTCGCCTCCACCCATCTGCGGATGGTGTCGTGATCGGTGGTCACCTCGGCCATGTCGGCCTCCCCGGTGCTGGATGCGCAACCAACACCGCAGGCGAGGGCGGGTTCGGTGCGGAACCCGATGCCAGGGCAAGGGTTCAGCCCATCGCCAGGCCCGTGGAACTCCTGCGCGCATGCCCTTGGACGAACTCACGGCCGATCCCTCCATCGTGGACCCGCGGGAGGCGGCGGAGGAGGCCGGGCTGCGCTACGTCTCGGACGAGCAGCCGGGCATCGCGCGGCGCCGGGTCGGCAAGGGGTTCAGCTATCGCCGGCCGGAAGGCGGGCCGGTGCGCGATGCGGCGACGCTGAAGCGCATCCGCAGCCTCGCCGTGCCGCCGGCCTGGACGCAGGTCTGGATCTGCTCCCACCCGGATGGTCACATCCAGGCGACCGGGCGGGACCAGAAGGGCCGCAAGCAGTACCGCTATCACCCGCGCTGGCGGGAGGTGCGGGACGCCGCGAAGTACGAGCACATGGTGGCCTTCGCCCAGGCGCTGCCCACCATCCGCGCCCGGCTGGCAGAGGATCTGCGCCGCCCCGGCCTGCCGCGCGAGAAGGTGCTGGCGACCGTGATCCGGCTGCTGGAGACCACCCTCATCCGCGTTGGCAACGACGACTACGCGAAGCGGAACAGGAGCTTCGGCCTGACCACGCTGAAGAGCCGCCACGTCGCGGTGGAGGGCGGGGAGCTCCGCTTCTCCTTCAGGGGGAAGGGCGGCCGGACCTGGCAGCTCGGCGTCGCCGACCGGCGCATCGCCCGGATCGTCCGCGCCTGCCAGGAACTGCCGGGGCAGGAATTGTTCCAGTACCGTGACGCCGAGGGCACGGTGCACGACGTCACCTCGACCGATGTGAACGACTACCTGCGGGAGATCTCGGGCCGCAGCATCACGGCCAAGGATTTCCGCACCTGGGCCGGCACGGTGCTCGCGGCGCTGGCGCTCCGCGAATTCGAGCGCTTCGACAGCAAGGCCGCCGCCAAGCGCAACGTCCGTGCGGCGATCGAGCGGGTGGCGGCGCGGCTCGGCAACACACCGACCATCTGCCGCAAGTGCTACGTCCATCCGGCGGTGCTCGATACCTACCTCGATGGCGGCCTGGTGCTGGAGGTGGAGGGCGCGGCCGAGGCCGCGCTGCGCGACGACATCGCCGCGCTGCGGCCGGAGGAAGCGGCCGTGCTCGGCCTGCTGCTGGGCCGGCTGCGCCAGCATGCGGCGGCCTGACGGGGCCCTCTCACGATTCGGCCATCGGACGGTTCCGCCCGCGCTTCGCGCGTTCTCCCGCCGCATGGGAGGAAGGTGACGCATGTGGGGCATCATCCCGGCTGCGGGCCTGGGCAGCCGCATCCAGCCGCTCGCCTTCTCGAAGGAGCTGCTGCCGGTCGGCAGCCGCGTGGAGAATGGCGTCGAACGCCCGCGCGCGGTCAGCGAGCACCTGATCGAGCGCATGATCGCCGCCGGGGTGGACCGCATCTGCTTCGTCATCGCACCCGGGAAGTGCGACATCGTGAACTACTACGGCGCGCGCATCGGCCCGGCCCGCATCGCCTATGTCGTGCAGGCGGAGCCCGCCGGGCTGTGCGACGCCATCTTCGCCGCCGCCCCCTTCATCGCGGCGGAGGAGACAGTGCTGGTCGGCCTGCCGGACACCATCTGGTTCCCCGAGGACGCGCTGGCCCGGCTGCCCGCCGGCGCGCTCGCCTTCCTGCTCTTCCCGGTCGAGCATCCGGAGCTGTTCGACGCGGTGGTGACCGACACCGCCGGCCGGGTGCAGGAGATCCAGGTGAAGCGCCCGGGGGCCGACTCGTCCTGGGTCTGGGGCGCCTTCGGCATGCCGGGCCGCGTGCTGCACGCGCTGCATGCGCTGTGGCGGGAGCCGGCGCGCGGCGACGAATATGTCGGGACGCTGGTCAATGCCTGGCTCGCCCGCGGCGGCGTCGCCTTCGGCCTGAAGGCCGGCGAGACCTACGTGGATGTCGGCACGCTGCACGGCTACCGCCAGGCGGTGGCGCTGCTGGAGGCGCGGCCGGGCACCGGCGCCGCCGGCGCGCTGCCCTTCCGCGCCCTGCAGCAGCGCACGGCCGCCCGGCGCCCGGCGCC
>DASQVL010000280.1:0-9516 GCA_035640795.1 Crenalkalicoccus sp.
TTGCTGTGGCCGCCCTGCCGCAGCGCGATGGCGGCGGCCGCGTTATGACGCCGCGTGGTTGTGCCCTGCCGGGGGGCGCGGTAGAGCGCGGCCCGCGAAGCCTCAGGGGTGCGCGCATGCGACGTTTCGGCGGGGCGGCGCCCCTCATCGCGGCAGTGACGGCGCTGATGGCGCAGGGCGGCTGGGCGGCGGCGCAGCCGGCGCGGCCGGCGCCCGCGCCTTCGGCCCCCGCTTCTTCGGCTCCCGCTTCGCCCTCCGCCGAGGCGCCAGACCGCACCTCGGCGAGCTTTGGCGACTGGGTGGTGCGCTGCGAGCAGCGGCAAGGCGGTGGCGGCCGGGTCTGCGAGATGGCGGAGACGATCGCCGACCAGCGGCAGCAGCCGGTCGCCGTGCTGGCGCTCGGGCGGCTGGCGAAGGACCAGCCGCTGCGCCTGGTCGCGCGCATCCCGGTGAACGTGCTGGTGAACGCGCCGATGCGCCTCGCGCTGGAGCCGGCGGCGGATTCGCTGAGCCTGCCCTTCCGCAGCTGCACGCCGCTCGGCTGCTTCGCGGAGATCGAGCTGCGCGAGGAGGTGCTGCGCAAGCTGCGCGGTCGCGCGGCGGATGCGGCGGCAAAGCTGGAATGGAAGGATGCCGGGGGCGGGGAGCAGTCCCTGCCCGTCTCCTTCCGCGGCTTCGCGGCGGCGCAGGACGCGCTGCAGCGCGAGGGCGGCTGATACCGCCTTGCATGAATCCCGATTTGCAGCCTGCGAAGCAGGCTGAGCGGCCGAATGGATGCCGCGGCGCCCGAGGGCGTTTGTGTGTCAACACAGGCGCACGCCGGTATGAGCCACGGCGGGTCCCGGGGGAGGAGCTTCGCGTCCTCCCCCTGGCGTCACTGCGCCGCCTTCAGCGGATGGCGATCGGGTTGACGATGGCCTGCACGGCGCCCCTGTAGAGCGGCTGGCCGAGCACGAAGAGAAACTCCCGCACCTGGTCGCGCGCCAGCTGCCGCGTATCCATCACCTCCAGGATGTGCACGCCGTTCTTCGCCAGCAGCGTCTGGTGGCCTTCCCAGATGCGGTGCGGGTCCTTGAACGGCACCGCCTCCACGCCCCAGGTGTCGGCGCCCACCGCGACGACGCCGAGCCCGGCCAGGAACTCCGCCGCGCCGTTGTCGATGCCGGGCTCGCCCTTGCCGAAGCGCGGCGGGTCCTGGGTAAGCATGTCGACCCAGCCGGTGTGGATCAGCACCACGTCGCCCTGGCGGACATCCACGCCCTGGTCGCGCATGGCGTTCCTCAGGTCGTCGGCGGTGATGATCTCGCCCTCGTTCAGGATCGGCTTGTTGCGCGCGCGCGTCATGTCGACCAGCACGCCGCGCGTCACCATGGGCGGGATGCCTTCGATGCCGAGCTTCGTCACGCCGGTGGTGTGGATGAAGTCCTGCGCGCGGTTGCCATTGTAGAAGACGTTGTTGATGCCGAGATGCGCGAGGCTGTCGATCTGGCTGCCCACGCCGAGCCAACCGGTGAACATGTCGTCCACGTAGGACATGCCGTTCTCGGACGGCACGGTCGCGCCGCCGAACTGGTCGGGCATCATGATGGTGATGGAGAGGCTGCGCGGTGGGAAGGCCGGTGTGTTGCGGTCCACCGGCACGCCGAGGCGGTAGACCTGGCCGCGCTGCACCAGCCGCACCGCCTCCATCACCTTCTGCGGCGTGAGCAGGTTCATGGCTCCGATCTGGTCATTCGGGCCGTAGCGCGACGGGTACCAGTTCTGCTGCCCGCCCGGTGCCGCGGGCTGCTGCTGTTGGGCGAAGCCGGCGCAGGGCGCCAGGGCCAGCGCGGCCGCGGCCGCGATGCCTATCAAATGCATTTGTTTCCTCCCTCGAGGTGCAACCCCGGCGCACGCAGGATGCGACGGCTTCCGGCATTGGGGAAGCGGAGTTCGCGGGCCCGGCTTGCACCCTTGACCGCCGCTGCGCGCGCCCGTCCCCCGGCTGGGAGTCTTCCCGTCGGATCGGGAAAGCGCCGCGGAGAAGGGATGAGAAAAAGGATGGTAGGGGTTTGGGGGAGGAAGTTCCCTTCCTCCCCCAAGGGCCGCCCACGCCTAGCCCTGCCCGTTCCGCGTCCGCTCGCCGTTTCGGCGCAGCAGGAACTCCCGCCCGAGCTTCACCCGCGGCTCGCCGTCATAGGCCACGATGTCGGCCGTCGCGTAGGTCTCGGCCCACAGTTCCGGGATGTAGCTGCCGGTGCCGATCACATCCACCGGCACGCGCGCCTCCGCCATCACGCGGCATTTCTGCACGCCGAAGCCCGAGGAAGCGACGATGCGCACCTGCGGGAAGCCCGCCTCGTCCAGCGCTTCCCGCATGCGCCAGATGGCGGCGGCCGAGACGCCGGTGCCGACCAGGTGGCGGAGCTCCGTCTCGCTGCGGTAGCGGCGGATCGCGCCGGGCGCGTGGCGCTCCAGCACCGCGTAGCTCTCGGCGGGATCGAGGCCTTCGACGAAGCGGCCGCCATGCGTATCCAGTCGCACCGCAAGCCGCCCCGCTGCGGCGAGATCGGGGAAGCGCCGGCAGACGGCGAGGCTATCCGTCAACTCCCGCCCGAAATAGTCCACGAGGACGGTGAGGTTCTCCTCCGGGAAGGTCTCGTGGAACATCTCGGCGGCGCGCAGCGTGGAGTTGGCGTAACCGATCAGCGCGTGGGGCATGGTGCCGAGGCCGCGGCGCTGGCCGAACCAGTGCGCCGTCTCGTCCGTCGCGTTGCCGATGAAGCCCTTCGCCCCCTCCCGCCGCGCCGCCGCGCTGCCGACCGAGGCCGCATAGGCCATCATGTCGGCCATCTCCGCACCTGCGCAGTGGCGCGCATCCATCGCCAGGAAGGCCGTCCGCGGCAGCTCCAGGCACATCTGGTAGGCATTGTGTGCGGCGACGCAGGCAGGGCCGAGCTTCTGGAGGTAGATCGTCTCGAGATCGGCGAGCTCCACCAGCGAGCCGGACAGATAGACGATGGGATCGCCGGCGCCGACCCAGGTCCCTTCGGGGTGCATCACCTCGATGCCGAAGCCCGTGCCGCGGGCGCGCGCCACCTCCTCCAGCCACCGCACCATCAGCCTCGGGGCGGAGATGACGGGACGGCGGAGGAACACCGCATAGGTAACCTGGCTGTCACCGAAGCGGCGGACGATGGCGCGCGTGCGGTTGAAATAGGCGTCCGTATGCGCGGCGATCGCGGCGTCCAGCCCGCCGCCGGCCTGGTCAGGCGGGCCGTCCGTCACTGCGGCGATTGCGCGGCGCGCCGCGCCTGCAGGATCTCGGCCATCAGGAAGGCGAGCTCCAGTGCCTGCTCCGCATTCAGCCGCGGGTCGCAGAAGGTCTGGTAGCGCAGGCCGAGATCGGCTTCGGAGAGGCGGTGCGCGCCGCCCAGGCACTCCGTCACCTCCTGTCCCGTCATCTCCACATGCACGCCGCCGGCGGTGGTGCCTTCGGCGGCGTGGCAGGCGAAGAAGCGCCGCACCTCCGAGAGGATGGCGTCGAAGCTGCGGGTCTTGTAGCCGCCGGCGGAGACGGTGTTGCCATGCATCGGGTCGCAGAGCCAGGTCACGTTGCGGCCGGCGTCGCGGACCGCGCGCAGCAGCGGCGGCAGCCTGGTCTCCACCTTCTCCGCGCCCATGCGGGCGATCAGCGTCAGCCGGCCCTTCTCGTTCGCGGGATTGAGGATCTCGGTCAGCCGGACCAGCTCGCCCGGCTCCATGCTCGGCCCGACCTTCATGCCGATCGGGTTCTTCACACCGCGCAGGAACTCGATATGCGCGCCCTCCGGCTGCCGCGTGCGGTCGCCGCACCAGAGGAAATGGGCCGAACACGCGTACCAGTCGCCGCTGGTGCTGTCCACGCGGGTCAGCGCCTGCTCATAGGGCAGCAGCAGGCTCTCATGGCTGGTGTAGAACTCGGTCTCCCGCACCTGCGGCAGGCCTTCCATGCCGCAGGCCTGCATGAAGGCGAGCGTCTCATCAATGCGATTCGCCAGGTCCTGGTAGCGGGAGGCGAGGGGCGAGCGCGCGACGAAGCCGAGATTCCAGCGGTGCACCTGATGGAGGTCGGCATAGCCGCCGGTGGCGAAGGCGCGCAGCAGGTTCAGCGTCGCCGCCGACTGCATGTAGGCGAACTCCATCCGCGCCGGATCCGGCGCGCGGGCGGCCGCGCTGAACTCCGGCCCGTTGATCATGTCGCCGCGGTAGGCGGGGAGCGTCACACCCTCCTGCGTCTCGGTGTCCGAGGAGCGCGGCTTGGCGAACTGCCCCGCCATGCGGCCAAGCTTCACCACCGGCAGCCCGCCGCCGAAGGTCAGGACCACCGCCATCTGCAGCAGCACGCGGAAGGTGTCGCGGATGATGTTCGCGGTGAAGTCGGCGAAGCTCTCCGCGCAGTCGCCGCCTTGCAGCACGAAGGCCTGGCCATCGCCCGCGCGGGCCAGCGCGTCCTTCAGCCGCCGCGCCTCCCCCGCGAAGACGAGCGGCGGAAAGCGCGCGAGCCGTGCCTCGACCGCCGCCAGGTGTTCGGGGTCGGGGTAGTCCGGCACCTGCCGGATCGGCATCGCCCGCCAGCTTGCGGGCTGCCACTCGCGCACGGCCATGGTCGGGGCGATCTCCTTGCCTCAGGGGGCGAGGGTAGAGGTTTTGGGCGCGGCCGGGAATGTGCCCGGCGGCCGCACCTGCCAGGCGAGGTTGGTGTCCTCCTTCCGCTCGCGCAGGTAGCGGTCGGGGGCGCGCTCCGGCTCCGGCCCGTCGCCGGCGAATTCCAGCACGCCCTGCGTTGCGGTACGGCCGCCATGCGGGTCGGCGCAGGGCCCGCCGCCGGATTTCCACCAGGGCCGCCCGGCGGGCACCACCGCCCCTACTCCGCCGCCTTCGCCTGCATCCCCGCTTCCCGCGTCCGCGTGCGCAGCGTGACAAGCTCCTCCGCCGCCGTCGGGTGGATGCCGATGGTGCGGTCGAAATCCTCCTTCGTCGCGCCCATCCCCACCGCGACGGCCACCCCCTGCATCATCTCCGCCGCATCCTCCCCCAGGATGTGCGCGCCCAGCACCCGCCGCGTCTCCTGGCTCACCACCAGCTTCATCAGCGTCTGCCGGCCCTGCCGCTTGCTGATGGTGTGGCGCATGGGCGTGAAGCGGGCGAGGTAGATGTCCACCGGCCCCAGCATCGCCGCATCCGCCTCCGTCATCCCGACCGTCGCGACGGGGGGCGAGGTGAACACCGCGGTCGCCACGTTGAGATAGCTGGCGCGCCGTGGGTTGTTGCCGAACAGCGTGTCCGCCAGCGCATGGCCCACCGCGGTCGCCATCGGCGTCAGGTTCAGCTTGTCCGTCACGTCGCCGATGGCGAAGATGTGCGGCACCGTGCTGCGGTGCTCCTCGTCCACCTCGATGGCGCCGTCCTCGGTGCACATGATGCCGGCCTTCTCCAGGCCGAGGCCACTGGTGTTCGGCATGCGGCCGGTGGCGAACAGCACCGCGTCCGCCGAAATGGCATCGCCGCCCTGCAGGTTCAGCAGCAGCCCGTCTCCCTCCCGGTCCAGCCGGCCGAGCTGCCGGCCGGCGTGCTGGCGGATGCCCTGTGCTGCCAGCGCGTCCTTCATCGCGGCGCGGATGTCCTGGTCGAAGCCGCGCAGCGGCAGGTCGCTGCGGTAGACGAGGTCCACCTCCGCGCCGAGGCCGCGGAAGACGCCGGCGAATTCCAGCGCGATGTAGCCGGCGCCGACCACCACGAGGCGCCGCGGCAGCGCCTTCAGCGTGAACACGTCGTCCGACAGCATGCCGAGCTCCGCCCCCGGGATCTCCGGCCGCACCGCATGGCCGCCCGTGGCGATGACGATGCGCTCCGCCGTCACGCGCTGCCCGCCCACCTCGATCGTGTGCGGGTCAGCGAGGGTCGCGCGCGCCTCGAACCAGCTGGCGCCGACGCCTTCCAGCAGGCGCCGGTAGATCGCCGACAGCCGCGCGACCTCGGCATCCCGCGCGGCGGCGAGGGCGGCGAAGTTGTGGCCCTTCACCTCCACGGACCAGCCGAAGCTCCGCGCGTCCTCCGCCCACTGCCCGTATTCGGCGGCCTGCACCATGATCTTCTTCGGCACGCAGCCGACATTCACGCAGGTGCCGCCCCAGAAGCGCTCCTCGGCGATGCCGACGCGCGCGCCGTGGCCCGCCGCGATGCGCGCGCAGCGCACGCCGGCGGAGCCGCCGCCGATGACGAAGAGGTCGTAGTCATACGCCATCGCTGCGCTCCTGCGGCCGGCGCGGCACCAGGAGCCGCGCGGTGAAGACCTGCACTTCCTCGTCGCGCTGGTTCAGCGTGGCAATGCGCACCAGCGCCGTGCCGCGATCGGGGCGGGACTTGCTGGGCGTCACCTCCAGCACCTCGGCCACCACGCGCAGCTCGTCGCCCGGCCGCACCGGGCGGGGCCATTGCAGCTCCCCGCCGCCGCCGACCACGCCCCAGCCGAGATGGCCGAGCGCCTGCACGCTCAGCTTCATCGCCATCGCCGCGGTGTGCCAGCCACTGGCCGCCAGCGCGCCGAAGACCGGGTGCGCGGCGGCGGCCTCCTCGTCCAGGTGGAAGGGCTGCGGGTCGTATTCCGCCGCAAAGCGCTTCACCTCCGCGGCCGTGACGGCAAGCGGGCCGGCGGTGAAGCGCCGGCCCGGCGCCAGGTCCTCCAGGTACATGTCATACCGCCCTGCATGAATCCTGACTTGCAGCCTGCGGAGCAGGCCGAGCGGCCGAATGGCCGCCGCGGCCATTGCCGCGCAGCCAAGCGGCCGCAGGCCGCGCCGGCGCCTGAGCGTTTGTGTGTCAACACAAACGCTCACCGGTATCCGCTCAGGCGCCGATGCCGCCGATCGCGAGGTACTTGATCTCGAGGTATTCCTCGATGCCGTATTTGCCGCCCTCGCGGCCGATGCCGCTCTCCTTCACGCCGCCGAAGGGCGCGACCTCGGTGCTGATCAGCCCCTCATTGATGCCGACCATGCCGCTCTCCAGGGCTTCCGCGACCCGGAAGATGCGGCCGACATCGCGCGCGTAGAAATAGGCGGCGAGGCCGAAGGGGGTGTCGTTGGCGAGCCTGATCGCCTCCTCCTCCGTCCGGAAGCGGAACAGCGGCGCCACCGGCCCGAAGGTCTCCTCGCGGAACATGATCGCGTCGGGCGGCACATCGGCCAGGATGGTCGGCGCGTAGAAGCGGCGGCCGCGCGGGAGGCGCTTCCCGCCGGTGATCACCTTCGCGCCCTTCGCGAGCGCGTCCGCCACGTGCTCCTCCACCTTGGCAATCGCGTCGTCGTTGATGAGGGGTCCCTGGGTGACGCCCGGCTCGAAGCCGTCGCCCACCTTCAGCGCCTCCACCGCCGCCTTCAGTTTCCCGGCGAAGGCGTCGTAGACGCCTTCCTGCACCAGGATGCGGTTGGCGCAGACGCAGGTCTGGCCGGTGTTGCGGTACTTGGAGGCCATCGCGCCCTGCACCGCGGCGTCGAGGTCCGCATCGTCGAAGACGATGAAGGGCGCGTTGCCGCCGAGCTCCATCGAGGTCCGCTTGATGGTCGGCGCGCATTGCGCGAGCAGGATGCGCCCGACATCGGTCGAGCCGGTGAAGGTCAGCTTGCGGACGAGCGGGTTGGAGGTGAGCTCCTTCCCGGTCTCGCCGGAGGGGCCGGTGATCACGTTGCACACGCCGGGCGGCATGCCGGCGCGCTCCGCCAGCACCGCGATCGCCAGCGCGCTGAAGGGCGTCTGGCTCGCCGGGCGGATCACCCCGGTGCAGCCCGCGGCCCAGCCCGGCCCGGTCTTCCGCGTGATCATCGCCGCCGGGAAGTTCCAGGGCGTGATCGCGGCGAAGACGCCGACCGGCTCCTTCGTCACGATGATGCGCCGCCCCTTGGCGTTCGGCGGGACGGTGTCGCCGTAGACGCGCTTGGCTTCCTCGGCGAACCACTCGATGAAGCTCGCCGCATAGGCGACCTCGCCCTTGCTCTCGGCGAGCGGCTTGCCCTGCTCGGCGGTCATGATGGCGGCCAGGTCGTCGGCATTCGCCATCATCAGCTCGAAGAGGCGGCGGAGGATCGCCGCACGCTCCTTCGCCAGCATGGCGCGCCAGGCGGGCTGCGCCCGGTACGCGGCCTCGATGGCGCGGCGCGTCTCGGTGGCGCCCATCGCCGGCACCTCGCCCACCGGCTCATCGGTGGAGGGGTTGCGGACCACGATGGTCCGGCCGCTCTCGGCCTGCACCCACTGCCCGCCGATGTAGTTGGCCTGGCGGAACAGGTCGGGGTCCCTAAGCGGCAGCTTCGACATGGTGTCCAGCATAGGCGGTCTCCTTCCCGCCCGAAGATAGGTACCGCCCCGGGCCATGTCAGCCGCGTTGACCGGCGCGGCGCGCCACCCCTACCGTTGCGCCATGGCGCGCCGCATCGTGGACATCTCCGTTCCCCTCCAGGCGGGCATCGCCTCCGACCCGCCCTGGGCGCTGCCCGCCATCGAGTACCACGACCACCACCGGACCGCCCCGCCCATCGCGGATTACTTCGGCATCCGCGTGGACCAGCTGCCGGAAGGCGAGTATGCGGCGCGGGAGCAGGTGCGGATCTCGACCCACAACGGCACCCACCTGGACGCGCCCTACCACTTCTTCTCCCGCATGAACGAGCGGCTGGTCCCGGGCGGCGAACCGAGCTGGCGCATCGACGAGGTGCCGCTCGACTGGTGCTTCCGGCCCGCGGTGAAGCTCGATTTCCGCCACCTGCCGGACGGGCATGTGGTGCAGCCGGCGGAGGTGGAGGCGGAGCTCGCCCGCATCGGCCATGCGCTCAGGCCGCTCGAGATCGTCTTGGTGAACACCCGCGCGGGCAGCCGCTACGGGCAGGACGACTATGTCGAGGCCGGCTGCGGCATGGGCCGCGCCGCGACGATGTGGCTGCTGGAGCGCGGCGTGCGGCTGACCGGCACCGACGCCTGGTCCTGGGACGTCCCCTTCAGCGTGACGAAGCGCCGCATCGCCGAGGGCGCCGACCCGTCCATCATCTGGGAAGGCCATCGCTGCGGGCGGGAGATCGGCTACTGCCACATCGAGAAGCTGCACAATCTGGAGGCCCTGCCGCCCGACGGCTTCCAGATCGCCTGCTTCCCCGTGAAGGTGCACCGCGGCAGCGCCGGCTGGACCCGCGCCGTCGCCATCCTGGACGACTGAAGCCGCCCCGCCTGCCGGGCAGATCACCTTCTTCTGCGCCGCCGATTTCGGGCCGAGCCGCCGGTTCTACGCTGCTCGATTCCAGCGTTTCGAGAGCGGGGCGCATGACATCGCCCCCGTAAGACGCGGCGGCGGCAACCAACACGTCCGAGGGACGTTCCGCTTTGTCATGTGGAACGGGCGTGGAGGAATCAGCATGACCTCGAGCACGCATCTGAAGCTGGCGGGAGCGGCGGCGATGGCGCTCGCGCTCGCCGCCTGCGGCACGAGCCAGCCCGAGCGAACCTCCG
>DASQVL010000281.1:0-2082 GCA_035640795.1 Crenalkalicoccus sp.
GAGGCTGCCGCGCGAGCGCAGGCCGGCGTCGTACGCGGCCCAGATCCTATGGGCCGGTGCATAGCGGGGGCGGTCGGGCACAATACTGCCACCCGCCAGCATTCGGGAGGCAAAAATGTCTGCAACTGCATCCGGTGTTGCTCAGACCGCCATTAGCGTCACCCTGGCTGCGGTCTTCGTCTCTCTAGAGCTGTCCCATTCGAGCTGGGTGGTGACCTCCCTGTCGCCCGGCAAGGGCGAGAAGATGTCGAAGCATTCGGTCCGCAGCGGCGGTGCGACAGGCCTCTTGAACCACTTCGCCAAGCTGCGGGCCAAGGCGCAGGCCCGCACGGGCAAGAGCTTTCCGATCGTCGCCATCCACGAAGCCGGCCTGGATGGCTTCTGGATCCACCGCGTGCTGGAGCGGGAGGGCATCGAGAGCCAGGTCGTCGATGCCGCCTCGGTGTTGACCTCGCGGCGGCGGCGCAAGGCAAAGACGGACCGGATCGATGGCGAGGCCCTGCTGCGCACGCTGCTGGCCTACAAGCGCGGCGAGCCAAGGGTCTGCGCCATGGTCCGGCCACCGAGCCCGGAGGACGAGGACCGTCGCCGGCTCTGCCGCGAGCGCAAGACCCTGGTGGCCGAGCGGACCGCGCACGCCAACCGCATCAAGGGACGGCTGTTCGCGCAGGGCATAGCCGAGTATGAGCCGCTGCACCGGAACCCGCGCCGGCGGCTGGAGCAGCTGACCACCGGCGATGGACAGCCCTTGCCGGCGCACCTGAAGGCACAGATCGGGCGCGGGCTCGACCGACTGGAGCTGACCCTGCAGCAGCTCAAGGCCGTGGAGGCGGAGCGGGATGCGCTGCTCGCGCTCAAGGACGACGCGGCACCGGCTCCTGTGGCGGCGCTGGCTGGGCTACGCGGGATCGGCCCGGAGTTCGCCGCCGTGCTCCGGCTGGAGTGCTTCTTCCGCCGCTTCAGCAACCGACGCCAGCTGGCGGCCTATGCCGGGCTGTCGCCGACGCCCTGGCAGAGCGGATCCGTCGATCACGAACAGGGCGTCTCCGGATCGGGCAACGCGAGACTGCGCAGCACCATGATCCAGCTCGCTTGGCTGTGGCTGCGGCACCAGCCGACCTCGTCGCTGAGCCTTTCAAGGAGCGCATCAGGCAGAATGGCGGCCGCGGCAAGAAGGCGGCGATTGTCGCCCTCGCGCGCAAGCTGCTCGTCGCGCTCTGGAAATTCGTCAGCAACGGCGTCGTCATCGAGGGCGCGGTGTTGAAATCCGCCTGAGCGCTGCGGACGCTACATTCGCATTCGGCAGGGCCCTGATCAGGCCCTGACGGATCCAGGTGGGTGAACCGCTGACCAACATGGCATCGATGGCCGCTGTTCCCAGAATGGTCCCACCCGCTTGAGCCCCTCCGCCGTAGGCGGGATGCTGGTGCGGCTGCCGTGTGCGCCGGCCGAATGTGAGTTTGTACTGGCCGGGGAACGCCAGGACGCAGACGGGCTCGAACCTGGACACCGTTTGGACACCGCAGCCGGAGATCACGCCATGAGATGCTGACTGCACCGTTGACAGCGAGACGTCTTATGCGAGTTGGTCACCCTCGGGCGCTGGCGCGGGATGCGGTGGCGCCGAGCGGCATTCGTCTTGAACGGCAAGAGGGGTGCCCCTGCAGGGTGGAGGGGACTCGCCCCGGCCTCATCCTACCCGAAGTCACCCAGGCGGCTGACCGGTGCAACAAGGGTGGGTGGCGGGCGTGCTGGGCACGCTCGACCCGCGCTGGATGGTGCGCGCGGCGCAATACGTGCTGGGGCAGTTGCAGGGGCTGCTGACCTTCATCCTGCTGACCCTGGTCTTCGTCGCGCTGGGCCTGGCGGAGGTGGATGTGCTGCGCCATCAGTTGGCGCGGCTGGGGGAAGGCGTGCCGGCGGCGCTGCTGCGCGCGGCGGAGCGCACGGCGCGGAAATTCCGCACCTACATGGTGGTCCGCAGTATCATGAGCGTGCTGACCGGCATTGTCGTCTGGGCCTTCGCCAGAGCGATCGGGCTCGATCTCGCCATCGAGTGGGGCGCGATCGCGCTGGTGCTGA
>DASQVL010000282.1:0-5045 GCA_035640795.1 Crenalkalicoccus sp.
CCGCCGACCCCGGCCGGGTCGGGCTGGAGAGCCTGCTCGCCGAGATCGGCAAGCTTGAGACGCTGCGCGGCCTGGCGCTGCCGCCGGGCCTGCTGCGCGGCGTGCATCCCGACCAGATCAAGCGCTTCCGCCGGCGCGCCGCTGTCGAGAGCGCCTGGGAGCTGCGGCGGCACCCGGAGCGCATCCGCCTGCCGCTGCTCGCCTTCCCGCCGCCGGCCAGAGCACGCTCGAAGCCCTCGCGCGCGAGGCCCGCGCGCTCGGCACGCCGCACAGCCGGCGCGTGCACACCGCGGTGCGTGCCTCCTACGGCTCCTACTACCGCCGGATGATGCCGAAGCTCCTGGCCGCGCTCGACTTCCGCTCCAACAACGGCGCGCACCGCCCGCTGATCGACGCGCTGGACGCGATCCGGCGCGCCGAGGGCGAGGGGCGCCAGTACTTCCGGGCGGACGAGGTGGCCGTCGAGGGCGTGATCCGTCCGAAGTGGCGCGACATCGTGCTCGAGGACGCGCCCGGCGGCGGCCAGCGGGTGAGCCGGATCAACTACGAGATCTGCGTGTTGCAGGCCCTGCGCGAGCGGCTGCGCGGCAAGGAGGTGTGGGTGGCGGGCGCGGACCGCTACCGCAACCCAGACGAGGACCTGCCGGCCGACTTCGCCGAGCGCCGGGCCGCCTGCTACGAGCGCCTGGGCCTGCCCACCAACCCGCGCGCGTTCACGGGCGCGCTCAAGGCGGAGATGGCCGAGGCGTTGCGGCGGCTCGACCGCGGGATGCCGCGCAACCCAGGCGTCCGCCTCGACCCGCGCCGGAGGCATCCGATCGTGGTCAGCCCGCTGGAGGCGCAGCCGGAGCCGCCGGGCCTCGGCGCGATCAAGGCCGAGCTCGGCCGGCGCTGGCCGATGACGGGCCTGCTCGACATCCTCAAGGAGGCGGACCTGCGCATCGGCTTCACCGGCGCCTTCACGACGGCCGCGGCGCGCGAGGCGACCGACCGTGACGAGGTGCGCCGGCGCCTGCTGCTCTGCCTCTACGGCCTTGGCACCAACGCCGGCCTCAAGCGCCTCGCCGTCGGCCGGCACGGCTTCAGCTACAAGGAGTTGCTGCACACGCGCCGGCGCTGGATCGACGCCGACGGCCTGCGCGAGGCGACGCGGTGGGTGGTCAACGCGACGCTGGCGGCGCGCCATCCCCGGATCTGGGGCGAGGGCACGACCGCCTGTGCCTCGGACAGCAAGCACTTCGGCGCCTTCGACCAGAACCTGATGACCGAGTGGCACGCCCGCTACGGCGGGCGCGGGGTCATGATCTACTGGCACGTCGAGCGCGGGTCCGTGTGCATCCACTCGCGGCTGCGCCGCTGCTCCTCGTCCGAGGTCGCCGCCATGATCGAGGGCGTGCTGCGCCACGACACCGAGATGGAGATCGAACGGCAATACGTGGACAGCCACGGACAGTCGGAGGTTGCCTTCGCCTTCTGCCGGATGCTCGGCTTCCAGCTGCTGCCGCGGCTGAAGGCGATCGCGGCGCAGCGGCTCTACCTGCCGGAGGCCGGGGGCGCGGCGGCGTACCCGAACCTGGCCTGCATCCTGGCGCGGCCGATCGACTGGGCGCTGGTCGAGCAGCAGTACGACGAGATGGTGCGCTACACGACCGCCATGGCCGAGCGCACCGCCGACCCGGAAACGATCCTGCGCCGCTTCACCCGCGGCAACGCTCAGCACCCGACCTACAAGGCCTTGGCGGAGCTCGGCAAGGCGGCGAAGACCCTGTTCCTCTGCCGCTACCTGCATTCGGAGGCGCTCCGGCGCGAGATCCACGAGGGGCTGAACGTGGTCGAGACCTGGAACAGCGCCAACGGCTTCATCTTCTTCGGCAAGGGCGGCGAGGTGGCGAGCAACCGCCTGGACGACCAGGAGGTCTCCGTCCACGCGCTGCACCTGCTGCAGTCCTGCCTGGTGTACGTGAACACGCTGATGCTGCAGCGGGTGCTGGCCGAGCCGGCCTGGATGGCGCGCATGACCCCGGCCGACGTGCGCGCCCTGACCCCGCTGGTTTGGGGCCACGTCAGCCCCTACGGCGCCTTCGACCTCGACCTGGAGCAGCGGCTCGACCTCGACGCCCTGGCCCCGGCGTGAGGCCGGCAACTCTTTACGGAAGGCGCATTTGGTCAAGGGTGTGCTATTCTGTCCCTTGGGCCAGCAAGGGATTGCGGCGATGCCGGCGGGGCCGCCCGACGGGCGAAAAGTCAAGAGTGGGCCGGCCGGCGCCGCCGAGACCGCCGCCACCGACCGGCACGAGCGCACCAAGGACTACCTCTCGCCCACCGAGGTGACCCGGCTGCTCGACGCGGCCAAGGCGGGCCGGCACGGAGTGCGCGATCACCTGCTCCTGCTCATGATGTACCGCCACGGGCTGCGGGTCAGCGAGGCCATCAGCCTGCGCCGGGACGAGCTCGACCTCGACCGCGCCCGGCTCTGGGTCTACCGCCTCAAGGGCGGGCTGTCGGTCGAGCAGCCGATCGCCGGCGACGAGATGCGCGCCATCCGGCGCTACCTCGCCACCCGTACGGACGCGCTGCCCTGGCTGTTCGTCTCCGAGCGCGGCCAGCCGCTGACCCGCCAGGCGGTGAACTACCTCGTCGCCGCCGCGGCCGGGCGCGCCGGCCTGGCCGGCGTCCACCCGCACACGCTGCGGCATTCCTGCGGCTTCGCGCTGGCCGACCGGGGCCACGACCTGCGCCTCATCCAGGACTACCTCGGCCACCGCGACCCGCGGCACACCGTCCACTACACGCGGACCGCCGGTCGGCGCTTCGAAGGGCTCTGGGGACGCTGAGGGAAGGCATGGCGTCGAAGAGGACCGTCACCCCGGACAACCTGATGGCGCTCGGCCCGGAGCGCCTCGCCGCGATCCTCGTCGAACTCGCGGATGACAATGCCGAGGTCAAGCGGCGCCTGCGGCTGGAGCTGGCCGCGCAGGCCGGCGGCGGCGACACCATCGCCGCCGAGATCGGCAGGCGCCTCGCCGCCCTGCGGTCCGCGCGGTCCTTCATCGACTGGCAGCGGCGCCGGGACTTTGTGAAGGATCTCGACCTCCAGCGGGCGATGATCGTCGACCGGGTCGCCCAGACCCGCGCCGACCTGGCGCTCGACCTGATGTGGCGGTTCATGGATCTCGCCGAACCGGTGCTCAACCGCGTCGATGACAGCAACGGCTCGGTCGGAGACGTCTTCCGGGCGGCGTGCCGGGATCTCGGGACGATCGCGGCCAAGGCGAAGCCCGATCCGGTGACCCTTGCGGACCGGGTGTTCGCCGCCGTGCAGGCCAACGACTACGGCGTCTTCGATGGTCTGGTGACGGTCATGCTCCCGGCCCTTGGTGAGGTGGGTGCGGCACACCTGAAGGAGCGGTTGGGGAAGGTGCTGGCAGACCGATCCAGGAAGGCGGGCGGCGAACGGGACTACCACGCGCTCGTGGTGCGCTCCGCCCTCCAGGCCCTGGCGGACGGCCAGTCGGATGTCGACGCCTACATCGCCCTGGTGCCCCCGGAGGAGCGGCGCATGCCCCACCAGGGCGCGGAGATCGGCCGCCGCCTGCTCGCCGCCGGCCGGGCGGCCGAGGCGTTCGCCGCGCTGGAACGGGCAAGGCCGAAGCGGGGCGCCGCCAAAGCCGCGCGTGACGACGACCTCTCCCTCATCGGACTTGCCGCCGACGACGCGTGGGAGGAGGCCTACATCGCGGCGCTCGAGGCGACGGGCAGGAAGGACGAGGCCCAACGGCTGCGCTGGGCGGCGTTCGAGGAGCGGCTCTCGGCCGACCGACTGCGCGCCTACCTGAAGGGGCTGCCGGACTTCGACGACGTCGAGGCCGAGGAGCGGGCCATGGAACACGCCCTCGGCTTCCGGAGCTTCGCCGTGGCGCTCGGTTTCTTCACGGACTGGCCGGACCAGGCTCGGGCCGCCCGGCTCGTGCTCGCGCGGGCCTCCGAAATCGACGGGAACCTGTATTTCCTGCTCGACCCGGCGGCGCGGCTGATCGAGGGCAAGCACCCGCTAGCCGCGACCCTGCTCCGGCGCGCGATGATCGAGGATACGCTCGATGGCGCGAAGTCCACCCGCTACAAGCACGCCGCGCGGCATCTCCTCGAATGCCGCTCCCTTGCGCCCGGCATCCGGGACTTCGGGACGTTCGAGACGCACGAGGCGTTTGTTGGCCGCCTGCGCGCCAGGCACGGCCGGAAGGCCGGCTTCTGGAGCCAGGTGAGCGAGGCGTCCGGAGGCCGAGGCTGAGCCTCCGGCTTGGCCCTCTCGCCGATGGCCAATTCGCACGCCTTCGCGGTCACCGGGCCATGAAGGAGCGCTGTCCGCCGGTGCCGCAGGACGTCCACGCTCTGGCCTGGAAGGCGCAGCTGCGGCTGCACAAGACGTACAAGAGGCTCACCGCGCGCGGGAAGCGCTCCGTCGTGGCGACCGCGGCGGTGGCGCGGGAGCTCATCGGGTTCGTCTGGTCTATTGGCCAGCGCGTGCCGCTCGGCGCCTGAGCCCGCCGCCAACCCACGATCCGCATCAGCGAGGACGCCGGGCGCGGTAGAGGGGATCCTCGAATTCGTGTTGGACAGGCGGCGACGCCGCCCACGTCCGTGGCCAGAGCGAGGCAGCCCTCCGACGCACCGTCATCATGGGGTAGCCAACCCCCGCATAGGAGTCTGAGCGACCGTCGAGCACTCCCGGCGTCCTCACCCATGCGGATCGTGTGCATCAGCTGACCAGCGCCCGCGCACCGGGCGAACGGGAACGCGCGACCAAAGCGGTTGACAAAGGCCATAGGACACGAACTTGCCTCGCTCAAGCCTCTTGGCGACGAGAATCAGGCCAGGCCCTGGCCATCCCAGACCAAAATCTTCAGCAGGTCGCCACAACGACTTTCATTCGGCATATCGAAACGCGAGGGCGCGGATCGAGTATCCTTGGCATCCGCTGCATGGGCGGCGGCTGCCCATCGTTCAGCGGTTCACGAAAGACGGGCTGGATCTGTACTGGCTTGAGG
>DASQVL010000283.1:0-7494 GCA_035640795.1 Crenalkalicoccus sp.
CGGCGCTCACCGGCCTCCGCCGGCGGGGCTTCGCCGTCACCCTCACGGCCGACGACGCCGGCCGCAAGGCCTACCGCGCGCGTCAGGGCATGCCGGCATGATGCCGGCGGACGGTGGCCAGCTGGCAATCGCGGCGGACGCGGCGTCGACCGCGACGCCGCCTACACCAGACGACCTGGGCGAGCGCCTCATCGCGCTCGCCGAGCTGAGTCTCGAGCGGCTGCGGGACGAGTGGCGGCGTCTGCACCGCGGTGCGCCGCCGCCCCAGCTCAGCCGCGATCTCCTGCGGCGCAGCATCGCCCACCGGCTGCAGGAGGAGGCGTTGGGCGGCGTGCCGCCCGCCGTCCAGCGCCGGCTGGCCAGCTTGGCGCGCACGCGAGCGACAGACGGCGAGCCGGCGGCGGCACCCACCGCCATCAGGCTCAAGCCCGGAACCACCCTGGTGCGCGAATGGCACGGGCGCACCTACACTGTCGTCGTGCTCGAGAAGGGGTTCGAGCACGAGGGACGGCGCTACGCCTCGCTCACCCAACTCGCCCGCGTCATCACTGGTGCGCACTGGTCCGGGCCGCGCTTCTTCGGCCTGCTCCGCCGCGCGAAGCCTGCGATCGCCACAAGTCAGGGGGCAGCCGATGCCCGGTGAGCGGCGCAAGCGGGCAGCACCGCCACCGTCGCGCGGCACCGGCCGCCGCTGTGCGATCTACACCCGCAAGTCGTTCGAGGAGGGCCTGGAGCAGGAGTTCAACAGCCTCGACGCGCAGCGCGAGGCCTGCGAGGCCTATGCGCGGAGCCAGCGCCACGAGGGTTGGATCCTGCTGCCCACCCGCTACGACGATGGCGGCCTCTCCGGCGGCAGCCTCGACCGCCCTGCCCTGCAGCGCCTGCTCTCCGACATCCGCGCTGGCAAGGTCGACCTCGTGCTGGTCTACAAGGTGGACCGGCTCACCCGCTCGCTGCCCGACTTCGCCCGGATCGTCGAGGTGCTGGACGCGCACGGCGCCTCCTTCGTCTCGGTCACCCAGCACTTCAACACGGCGACCAGCATGGGCCGGCTCACCCTCAACATGCTGCTCAGCTTCGCCCAGTTCGAGCGCGAGGTCGTCGGCGAACGCATTCGCGACAAGATCGCCGCCTCCAAGCGCAAGGGCATGTGGATGGGCGGCTCCGTGCCGCTCGGCTACCGGGTGCACGAGCGCAGGCTGGTCGTGGACGAAGTCGAAGCGGAACGGGTAAAGCATGTGTTCCGCACCTATCTCGAGCTCGGCTCGGTGCGGCTGGTGCAGGAGCGGCTCGACGCGGAGGGCGTTCTGGGCAAGTCCGGCCGGCCGCTCGGCCGCGGCCCGCTGTTCCACTTGCTGCAGAACCGGACCTACCGCGGTCAGGTCGCGCACAAGGGCAACGTCTACCCGGGCGAGCACGCCGCCATCGTCGACGCGGCGCTCTGGGACGCAGTGCAGCGGCGTCTGACCGAGAACCGTTCGGAACGGGTCGCCGGCGTGCGCGCCGATCATCCCAGCCTGCTGGCTGGCCTCGTGTACGACGGCGATGGCCCGACGCGCCTGACCCCCACCCATGCGGTGAAGGGTGGCAGGCGGTACCGCTACTATGTCTCGCAGGCGTTGGTCACCGGACGGCGGGCCGCCTCCCCGGGCGGCCGGCGTGTCCCGGCCGGCGACCTCGAGCGGCTGGTGATCGGACGGATGCGGCGGTTCCTGACCGATGAAGCCGCCCTGTTCGCGGCGCTCGAGCCGGTCGTGCCCGCAGCCGCCGAGCGGCGGCGGCG
Organism: Crenalkalicoccus sp.; assembly: GCA_035640795.1. Classification (GTDB taxonomy): domain Bacteria; phylum Pseudomonadota; class Alphaproteobacteria; order Acetobacterales; family Acetobacteraceae; genus DASQVL01. The sequence continues at coordinate 1,784 of DASQVL010000283.1, forward strand.
GCTGCTGGACCTCGCCGCGCGCCTTGCACAGGGCTGGAACGGGCTCGCCGCCGCCGAAGCACGGAGGAACCTGCGCGGCCTGCTGACCCGCGTCGCGCTGCACGCCGACCGGGTCGAACTGCATCTGCTGCCCGGCCGGTTGCCGTATGTCCTGTCCGACGGATCACGGCACGCGCCGCACGATGCGACACCTGGTGAGACGGCCGCATCTCCGCTGGTCCTGTCCGTGCCGGCGTCGCTGCGCCGCGCGGGCAAGGAGATCGCCATGGTGCTGGGCGCGGAGCCAGGCACCGCGCCGGCCGCCGATCCCGCGCTGCTCCGGCTGGTCCTTCGGGCGCGGGCGCTCTGGGACCGGGTACGGCGGGGCGAAGTCGCCGGGCTCGGCGAGCTCGCGGCACGACAGGGCGTGAGCGGATCCTACGCAACCCGCCTGGTGCGGCTGGCCTTCCTGGCGCCGGACCTGCTCATCGCGATCCTGGACGGCCGGCAGCCCGGCGACCTCACCGCCGCGCGGCTGCTGCAGGAGTGCCGCCGCGGCCTGCCGCTCGACTGGCGGCAGCAGCGGGCCGCGCTCGGCTTCGGCTGAGCATCGCTGACGTCCTGCATTTTCGGGCCGGCGCTCCCTGCCAAGACCATCGGCTCGGCCGTGCTGCCCTCGGACGTGCGCGGCGACCACCGCCGCCCTCGTCTCCCATCGGCGGCCGCGGCGAAAACTCGGACTGCCGAAAGGGCCAGGAGAGACACACGCCGGGGTGGCAGCGTCAAACCCGGACGACACGCGTCTCTGGGCAGGGCCCCGGCACGGCCATCCGCGCAAAGCCGCGATATTCCGGGCATGTCACGGCACGCCGGACCAGACCGGAAACCCTTCAATATCAAGGACTTAGCCGTGGTTGGTCGCGCAGTCAGGCGCGAACCCGTCTCTACTCCCCTTCCCTGCTAACAGGGAAAACAACAGGGATCTGCGACCGATTTCGCCCGCAGCCGCCCAACGCACGGCGCGAAAGGCGCGGACAGCCGCACGACGCAGAGCACTTTCCCTGTGCGCCGGAACAGGGAAGCACCATGTCCTATCAGGGATCCACCATTAGGCAGGCAGAGCGTTCCGCAACGCCGGCCGGTCGCGGGACACACGCACCACCAGCGCCGCCCGCCGAAGCGGCATGGCGTTGTTTCCAGCTCCACCCATTGGTCCTGTGGCCCGGTGCGCCGGCTGTAGTGGTCCACGTCCACCGCATCGGCCCGGCCTTCACCACCGCGTCCGCCGGCAGGTCACGGAGTGCGGGCCGCACTGGCCGGGTGACGCGGTTCACGTCGAGCTTGAGGGTGCGGCACCCAGACGGTCGAGCCGCAGCCGGTGGCGCCTGTCGCTGAGAAGGTAGATGCCGCCAAGCACCGCGGCGACGGTACCGAGGCCGGTGCCGCCCGCGATCAGGAACATGACCAGAATCTGATACTTCGCCGCGTCGACCGGCTCGGCCCCGGCGAGGATCTGGCCGGTCATCATGCCAGGCAACGAGACGAGACCGGCGGCCGCCATCGAGTTGATGATGGGCATGAAGCCCGCCCGTAGCGCCGCGCGCATCACCGGCTGCATCGCCGCGTGGCGGGTGGCGCCGAGCGCAAGGCGCGCCTCGACCGCGGCGCGGTCGCGCAGGGCGCCGGTCGTGAGGGCATCGAGCCCGAGCGCAATCCCGGTCATGGTGTTGCCAAGGACCATGCCAAGGAGCGGCAGGGCATAGCGGGAACTGTACCAGGGATCTGGCCGGATCTGCGTCAGCAGCGCCAGCGCGGTGACCGAGCCAGCGACGATCAGCGCGCAGCCCGCGCCCAGGCCAAAGCTCCGGCCGCCAGCGAACGGCCTCGCCTGCCGCGCCGCGATTTCGTGGGCCGCGGCGACCACCATGACCAGCGCCGCGCCTCCTATCCAGAACGGCGAAGCCAGCTCGAAAAGGATCCGCAACACGTAGCCGACCAGCGCCAGTTGCACGATCATCCGGAGTGCTGCGGCCGCGAGCTGGCGCTCCAGCCCCAGCCCAAGCGCGACCGAAAGCGCGCCGTTCAGCACAAGGAGCAGCGCCGGCAGCGCCAGGTCCGGCACGTTCAGCCGGATATAGGTCATGGCCGCTCCGAAGCCTCTTCAAGGAGCCCGTCCCGCACCAGGAACTGACGTCGGGCGATGCGCCTTGCCTGGGCCGCATCGTGAGTCACCCAGAGCACGCCTGCCCCCGTCGCCGCCTGCCGCTCCGCGACTAGCGCCTCGACGGCTGCTGTTGCCGTCCCGTCCAGGCCGGCGGTCGGCTCATCCAGCAGAAGTACGCGCGGACACGGCGGGTCAACGGAAGCAAGCGCGCGGGCGAGCGCGAGACGCTGGCGTTCGCCGGTGGAGAGCCAGTGGATCGCCCAGGCGTCACAGGCCGGCGGCAGGCCAAGGCGCTCCAGCAGCGGAACCGCCCTTGTCCAATCAGGAAAGTGCTCGCGGACAGTATCCGCCCACCAGCCCGGCTCGGCGGCGAGGTACATCACATGGCGGCGCCAGTCTGGCGCCGCCATGGCTTCGCGGGGCGTCCCATCGAGCAGCATCGTGCCTTCGTTCGGATCGAGATCGGCCAGGGCCCGCAGCAACAGAGTCTTGCCCGACCCTGAGGCCCCGCGCAGGGCCACGCACTCTCCCGGGCCCAGGTCGAAGGAGGCCGCGAGGCGGAGCCGACGCAGGTCTCGGACCGAGAGTACCGCGCTTTGCCCGTCCCGTGGCGCCGCCGTCCCCTTCGACGTCACAGCGAACCGGCGCGCCCCGATGACCGCAGCCGTGCCTCAGCCAACTTCGCGATTTCCGCGGGCGCCTGGTCCGGGATGGGGAACACGCAGCTGACGTTGATTTCGCAAAGCACATAGGTGTCCTCGCCAGCCGCGTCGCGCGGCCCGTAAAGGAAGTCGGCGTCCCAGATGATCGGCAGCGCGTCCCTCTCCATGCCCAGCACCTCCATCATCTGAGGTGTCCACTCCCCTTCCATCAGCGTCCGCAGGCGCTGGAACTGCGGGGCCGATGCGGGATGCATGATGCGCGGGCCGGGCTGGGCGGCCGGCGAGTCCGGCCCTTCAGGCGGCGGCGGAATCAAGGCCTTGATCAGCTGGTGGCCGAAGCCGATCACCCTGTCCACCCCCATGTAGCAGCGAATCATGCCGTCCGGCAGCCGCGGCTGGAACGGCTGGTCGACGACGCACCAGTCGTTCAGGAAGTACTCGTTGCAGCGCGCCAGGAAATCCCCGAGCGGGAGTTCCTCGGGCACGCTGCCCTTCCGGGCCTCGAGCACGCGCACCATGCCATCGGAGGCGAAAAGCAGCTCCACCTTCCAGGTACCCTGGCCGCCGTTGCCGCGATTCCGCTTGAGCACGCGCGGCCCATCCGACTGGAGGCGGCACGGAAACTCCGCCCGGAGGGCCTCGGCGGAGCGATAGAGATGGGTGTCCGTGCCCCAGCCGAGGTGCTTGGTGCGATGAAGCACCGCCTTTGTGCCCATCGCCAGGATGATGTCCGGATGGGCGCTGATCCACACCTCGCGCGAGGCGACGTCGCGCAGCATGGCGTCGAGCCTGTGCCGGTTCCGGCCGTCGGCCTGCGGATTGACCCAGACGAGGACGCCGTCGACCCTGAGGATCTGCGCGCGCACCTCGTCCTCTGCCTCTTCGCAATAGACCGCCGGCTCGGCGTGGATGCCACGCGCCGCCAGCTTTTCGAAGATCTGGTTATACCGGTTCTTGTCCGTGGTCGCATTGGCGCGCGCCTCGCGGTCTCCGCGCCAGAGCAGCGCCAGCCTGTCGATTTCATCGGTCATGGGGTTCTCCTCGATCAGGCAGCATTGAAGCCCTGCACGTCCCGGGAATCGGTCTTTGTGGCGGTCTGGGACCTTGCAGAACCGGGCGATCGGCGAAGGCTGTCAGCCGGAGCGACGGCGCGGCCTGACCGTGTTCCAGCTCCCTGCCAACTCTGCCGTCCCGTCCGTTCTATGGCACTTCCTCCCTGGACAGCGTGTCGGCGAGGAATGCCGCCGCCTGCGCCGCCGTCAGCTCCGCAAGCTCGGGCCATGATCGGACGATGATGGTCCCCAGGCCGCCCGGCCAAGGCTGCCGGGAATACTCACCTTCCCCTATCTGCGGCAGATCCCAGGCATAGCTCGCTCCCCGGAAGGAAATCCGCCGCACGGGCGCGGCCTTGCCAAGCGCAACGGAAAGCTCCTCGCAGGCGGCGGGCAAGTTGGCCGGGTCATCCTCGCCGTGCAGAAGCAGCACCGGCGAGAGGACGGTTGCGGCCGCGCGTTCCGGTGCCTGCACCAGATCGGTCAGGCTCCCACAGCCCGGGTAGAGCAGGACACGCGCGGCAAGCGCATCGCGTCCGTCCTGACGAGGCGGGGCCAAGGCGAGTGCCCGGGCACCAATCCCGAACCCGAGCGCACCGATGCGGGTCGGATTGACCCGAGGGTCGTCCGCGAGCACAGCGGCCGCGCGTGCCACCAGGCTCGCGGCTTCGGGCTCTCCCGGAAGCGGTTCCGCCAAGCCGTCAAGCGGGTTCTCGCGGAGCTCAACTTCGAGGACCATCAGACCGGCTGCGGTGAGGTGGTCGATGTAACGGTGGCTGCGCGTGTCCATGCCGAGGGCATCGTTCACCACCAGCACAGCCGCCGATGGAGGCGCGCCGGCTTCGGGCGGGTACAAGAGGCCCAGGACGCCATCCGGGCCGTGGAAGACTTCAGACGGCCGTGCCAACGCGGGTGGCACCATCACTGACGTGACCGATCCAGTGCAGGCCGCGACCAACGTGCAGAACAGGGCTGCGCGGCGCCCTGCCGCCATGGTTGCCTCAGCAAGGTTCATGCACTGGTCCTCCTCCTGATGTACTCCGTGGCACTGTTCAGGCACGTCTCAGGCACGTCCTGAGACCGGCCCGCACCGCGGTCGGTGGCGCACTCAGAACCGGGCGATCAGCGCGAAGCCCACCACCATCAACAGGCAGCCGATGATGCGCCCCCAACCCGCCGGGTGGACCTCGAAGCCGACCCAGCCGAAGTGGTCGAGCAGCACCGAGCAGAGCAGCTGCCCGGTCACCACCAGCGCCATCAGGGTCGCCGCCCCGAGGCTGCTCGCCAGCAGGATGGCCGCGACGCCGTAGATCGCCCCGGCAAGGCCGCCCAGCCACGCCCACCAGGGCGCCCCGGCCATCCTGCCGAGAGCGGGCAACGAAACCCGGGTGGCAAGCGCGTAGGCCAGGACGCCGCCGAAGCCGAGCAGGTAGTTCACCAGCAGCGCGGGCATCGGTGCCTCGAAGCTCTGCTTGAGCTGCGAGTTGGCGCCCGCCTGCACGGTGATCAGGGCACCCGCAAGAAGGGCAAAGCCCCAGGCCAGCCAGGACACCGCCCCGGCCCTCAGCCGCGCTTCCTGCGGAAATACTCGTAGAAGTCGTCGAGCACCGCCGCGCCGCGCTCGAGCCGTCGCTGGTCATCCTTGTTGGCCGCAGCGATCCCCTCCATCAGGTGGGCGATGCCGGTCGCCTCCTCGCGGCCGAACTTGGTGTCCTTGAGGTCGATGTCGTGCACGATCTCGCCGATGGCGGTGAGCGCCGGGTCGTCCAGGCTCGCGCGTGAGAGCAGCACCTCGGAGGTGCAGTGGTCGCCCTCGTGGGTGTACTCGCCCTCGTACATGTCGAAGCGCAGTTC
>DASQVL010000284.1:0-7591 GCA_035640795.1 Crenalkalicoccus sp.
CTCACTCGGCTGCGCGGCGGCGCCGGATCTCGGCACGCTGCTCGCCGCGCGCTTCGTGCAGGGTGCCGGCGCGGCGCTGCTGATGCCGAGCAGCCTGGCGATCCTCGGCGCCACATTCGCCGGCCCGGCGAAGGGCCGCGCCATCGGCATCTGGGCGGCGAGCGGCGCGGCAATGGGCGCGGTCGGGCCCGTGCTCGGCGGCTGGCTCATCGACCTCGGCAGCTGGCGCGCCGTGTTCCTGATCAGCCTGCCGCTCGCCGGCGGCGCCATCCTGCTCGCCCTGCGTTCCGTGCCCCCGGACCCGACGCGGAACGCAGGCGGGCTGGACTGGCCGGGCGCGGCGCTCGCCACCATCGGCCTCGGCGCCCTGACCTGGGCGCTCACCGAGGGCGCGGGGCCGTCGGGCTGGACCGCGCGCCCGGCCGGCCTCGCGGCGCTCGCCGTCGCTGCCCTGGCCGGCTTCGTGCTGCACGAGGCGCGGCGGGGGGACCGGGCGATGATGCCGCTCGCCCTGTTCGCCTCGCGCCGCTTCGTCGGGCTGACGCTGCTCACCCTGCTGCTCTATGGCGCGCTCGGCGCCCTGTTCGTGCTGCTGCCCTATGTGCTGATCGAGACGGCGGGCTACGCCGCGACGGCGGCGGGCGCGGCACTGCTGCCGCTGCCGCTGGTGCTCTCGCTCGCCTCGCCCGCCATGGGCGCGCTCGCCGCCCGCCATGGCCCGCGCCTGCCGCTGACCTTCGGCGCGCTCATCGTCGCGGCGGGCTTCCTGCTCGCGCAGCGCATCGGGCCGGGCGCGTCCTACTGGACGGAGGTGCTGCCGGCGATCCTCGTCATCGCCATCGGGCTGAGCGGGGCGGTCGCGCCGCTGACCAACGCGGTGCTGGACTCGGTGGATGAGCGCCATGCCGGCGCGGCCGCCGGCTTCAACAGCGCGGTCGCGCGCACCGGCGGCCTGGTGGCGACGGCGCTGCTCGGCTCGGTGCTGGCGAAGCAGGGCGCGGCGCTGCTCGCCGCCTTCCACGGCGCGATGCTGGTCGCCAGTGTCTGCTGCGTGATTGCGGCCGCCTGCGCCTATGGCTTCGTCACCGGCGCAGCGCCGCGGGTGCCGCCGCGCGCCGGTTAGGGCAGCGCCGCCCGGCCGCCTGGACCGACATGGCGGGCTAACCCCGCGGCCGCGCCAGCCAGTGCCGCTCCAGGTTGGCGATCAGGGCCGGGCTGAAATGGCACTCCGCCTGTTCCCGCGCATAGAGCGCCACGTAGCGGCGGAACAGCTCCAGCGGCTCCTGCGCAAGCCGCAGGCCGCGGCGGTTGCCGACGGCGCTCACCGGACCGGCGCCGGTCAGGCCCTCCACCGCCTGCGCGAGCGCCGCATCCATCGTGCCGGGCGGCACCACCTCGTCGCAGATCATGCGGCCGGCCGCGCTGTCGCAATCCAGGCGCCGCTCGTACTGGATCGCCTGGCGCGCGATGCGATCGCCGACGAAGCGCGGCAGGCGCAGATTGGCGAGGCCCGGGATGATGCCCTCCTTGCGCGCCGGCAGCGTCATGTAGGCATCGGCCTCGGCCAGCACGTAGTCCACCGCCAGCAGCATCTGGCAGTGCCCGCCGATCGCGAAGGTCTCCAGCGCGGCGATCCAGAGCTTCTCCCGTGCCGTGGCCTGGACGTCGTCCGGCAGCGCGTCCGGGGTCGCCACGCCGCGGTAGAGCTTGTGGACCAGGCCGAGCTCCCGGCGCGGGAACCAGAGATAGGGAATGCGGCCGGCATGCAGGTGGGTCAGGTTGATCCCGGCGCCGAGGATGCGGCGGCCGGCATGGCGCGGATGGGTCACGGCGCCGCCCCGCAGCACACAGATCTCGGTCGCCGGATCCAGCGTGGCGAGGTCCACGGCGATCTCCGCCGCGTCGAGCGTCGTGTCGTCCTCGGCGTTCAGCGCGGCGGGGTTGCGCAGCTCCACCACGCTGGCCCGGCCCTGGCGCGCGACATGCGCGGCACCGAGATCCACCGAACCCTCCGCGGCCAGCCGCGCCAGCAGGGCCGGCGTCTCCGCGCGCGGCAGCAGCATGGCGTGGCAGAGATGCGGGCCCGCGCGATCCTCGGCGAGCCAGGCGGCGACCAGCAGCCCCTGGTCGATCTCCCAGCCCTCCTTCGCGCCCTGGAGCAGCCCGGCCTCTGCGGCGAGCTCCCCGGCATCCGGCACCAGGCCGGGGCAGAGCGCGGCGGCCGCAGGCACCAGCTCCTCCAGCCGCCGGAATTGGCGACGGCCATCGGTCAGCTCTTCGTACAGCGTGCCCGCATGCGCGCCAAGGAAGGCGCGCCGCGCCGCACGGGCGCCGGCGTGGATGGCCGCGGCGTCCGCCGACTCGGCCGGGCTGCGCGCCGGCTTGCGCGACAGCCGCGCGAGCGCGGCCCGCTGCGCCGCCCAGTACCGCCCGAAAGCGGCGGTGTCGGCCGCGAAGTCGGCCGAGGGCGCGGGCGCCGTGTCCGCCACGGCTCAGGACTCGCCGCGCCGGTCGATCACGCGCTTCGCCTTGCCCTCGCTGCGCGCGATGGCGCCCGGGTCCAGGCAGTGCACGGCGGTCGTCACGCCGACGAAGGCCTTGATGAGCTCCTCGGCGCGCGCCGCCGCGGAAGCCCGGTCCGCCGCCGCGTCGCGCAGTTCCACGAAGACGTCGAGCGTATCCAGCCGCCCCTCCCGCCGCACCTCCAGCCGGTAGTGCGGCGCGAACGGCGCCTCCCGAGCCAGCACCGCCTCGATCTGCGAGGGGAAGACGTTGACGCCGCGGATGATCAGCATGTCGTCACTGCGGCCCTTGAGGCGTGCGAGCCGCCGCATGGGCCGCGCGGTGCCGGGCAGCAGGCGCGTTAGGTCGCGGGTGCGGTAGCGCAGCAGCGGCGTCGCCTGCTTGGTCAGCGTGGTCAGCACCAGCTCGCCTTCCTCGCCCTCCGGCAGCACCTCGCCGGTCGCGGGATCTATGATCTCCGGGTAGAAATGGTCCTCCCAGAGCGTCAGCCCGTCCTTGGTCTCCAGGCATTCCTGGGCGACGCCCGGGCCCATCACCTCGGAGAGGCCGTAGATGTCGAGCGCGTCGAGGCGGAAGCGCCGCTCGATCTCCGCACGCATCGCCTCGGTCCAGGGCTCGGCGCCCAGGATGGCGACGCGCAGGCTGCTCGCCGCGGGGTCGAGCCCGGCGCGCTCGAAGGCGTCGCCGATCGCCAGCAGGTAGGAGGGGGTGACGGCGACGACCTCCGGCCGCAGATCCTGGATAAGCTGCACGTGCCGCTCGGTGAAGCCGCCGCCCACCGGCACCACCGCGCAGCCCAGCCGCTCCGCCCCGTAGTGCAGGCCGAGGCCGCCGGTGAACAGGCCGTAGCCATAGGCGACATGCACCCTGTCCCGCGCCGTGACGCCGGCGGCGCGGAGCGAGCGGGCGACCAGCGCCGCCCAGAGATCGAGATCCTCCCGCGTGTAGCCGATCACGGTCGGCCGGCCGGTGGTGCCGCTCGAGGCATGCAGGCGGACCACCTGCTCCATCGGCACGGCGAACAGGCCGTAGGGATAGTGCGCCCGCAGATCCTCCTTGGTGGTGAAGGGGATGCGGGCGATGTCGGGCAGTTCGCGGATGTCCTCGGGCCGCAGGCCGGCGGCGGCGAAACGGTCCCGGTAGAAGCGGAGGCCGTCATGGGCGCGGCGCACGGCGGCGCGCAGGCGGTCCCGCTGCAGCGCGCGCAGCGCCGCGACACTCGCCGTCTCGATCGGCTCCAGCGCCGCCATGACCGTTTCCCCGCCCCCGCCGAGGCTAGAGCAGATCGCGGACGGGTGCGAACGCCCGGGGGCGTGAATCGGCTCTGGCGCCGGGCGCCGGGCGCCGGAAGGGGGCGCGGCCCGCGACCACCGCGACGGCGCGGGATGGACTTGCCATAGGTGTGATCGTGCCGGGTGCCACAGCTTGGCACCCCGGCCGCGTTCCGTGCGATCATCGAGCCGTGCCGAGCAAGCACAACCTGAACGCCTCCGTCACCGAACACCTCGCCCGCTTCGTCGCCGACCAGGTCGCCTCCGGCCGCTTCGGCTCAGCAAGCGAGGTGGTGCGGGCCGGGCTGCGCCTGCTGGAGCGGGAGCTGGCCGCCGCGCAGCGCATCGCGGCCGGCGGCCAGGACGCCCGGCCCGATGGCGCCGCGGCACCAGGCGCCCCCGGGCCCGCGAAGAAAGGATCGCGCCCGTGACGCCGCCGCCCGATTTCCCCATCGTCGGCGTCGGCGCCTCGGCAGGCGGGATCGAGGCCCTGGAGGGCTTCTTCCGCGGGCTGCCGGACCAGCCCGGCCTCGGCATCGTCGTCGTCACCCATCTGAGCCCGGAGCGCGAGAGCCGGCTGCACGAGGTGGTGGCCAACCTCACCAGCCTGCCGGTCCGCATTGCGGCGGACGGCATGCTGGTGGAGCGGGACACCGTCTATGTTCTGCCGGCCGACGCCGTGCTCGGCATCGAGGGCGGCCGGCTGCAGCTGCAGCGGCCCAATGCCGCGCGGCGCGAGCGCAAGCCGATCGACATCTTCTTCAGCGCCCTCGCCGCCGACCGGGGAGAGGCCGCGGCGGGCGTCGTGCTCTCCGGTGGCGATGCCGACGGCACGCTCGGCGTCAAGGCGATCAAGGAGCGCGGCGGCCTCACCCTCGCCCAGGTCGGCGATGGCTACGGGCCCCAGCACCCGGACATGCCGGCGAGCGCCATCTCCACGGGCCTGGTGGACTTCGCCCTGCCGGCCGAGGCGATGGGCCCGCGCCTCGCCGAGTTCGCCCGCGGCCTCGCCATGCTCGCCGACCTCGCCATCGCGGGCTCCGGCCAGGCGGAGGAGCCTGGCGCGCTCGAGGCAGCGCGGCGCGAGATCTACGCCATCCTGCGCAACCAGCTCGGCCACGACTTCGGCGGCTACAGGGTCAGGACCTTTCTCCGCCGCGTGCAGCGGCGCATGCAGGTCGTGGGCCTGGAGACGGTCGAGGGCTATGTCGAGCGGCTGCGCCAGGACCCGCAGGAGGTGTCCGCGCTGTTCCGCGACCTGCTGATCGGCGTGACCAATTTCTTCCGCGACGCCGACGCCTTCGAGGCGCTCGGCCACCTCGTCATCCCGCGCCTCTTCGAGGGGCGCGGCGCCGACGAGGCGGTGCGGGTCTGGGTCCCCGGCTGCGCGACGGGGGAGGAGGTGTTCTCCATCGGCATGCTGCTGCGCGAGCACATGGACCGGCTGACCGCCGTGCCGCGCGTGCAGGTCTTCGCCACCGACATCAACGAGCGCGCGCTCGCCGTCGCGCGCTCGGCGCGCTACCCGGCGCCGCTGCTCGACAGCGTCGCGCCGGAGCGGCGGCAGCGCTTCTTCGTCCCCGATGGTGGCACCTACGTGGTGGCGAAGGAGGTGCGCGACCTCTGCATCTTCTCGCCGCACAGCGTGATCCGCGACCCGCCCTTCTCGCGCATCGACCTCGTCTCCTGCCGCAACCTGCTGATCTATTTCGGGCCGGACGTGCAGAACCAGGTGCTGCCGGTGTTCCACTACGCGCTCAGGCCGGAGGGTTACCTGTTCCTCGGCACGGCCGAGAGTATCGGCCAGTTCGGCGACCTGTTCGCGCCGCTCGAGAAGAAGCAGCGCATCTTCCGCCGCCGCGCGGATGGCGCATCAGACACCAGCCTGCCCATGGCCGTGGCCGGGCTCCGGCCCGGCCACCCCCCCGGCACCCCGCCCCGCAGGGCGGTGCTCGGCGGCCTGGGGCTGCGCCAGGCGGTCGAGGCGCAGGTGCTGGAGCGCTTCGCCCCGCCCTTCGTGCTGGTGAACCGCGAGGGCGACATCGCCTACTACTCGGCGCGTACCGGCAAGTATCTGGAAGCCGCGGCGGGGATGCCGACGCGGCAGGTGCTGACCATGGCCCGCAAGGGGCTCCGCCTCGACCTCCGCACCGCGCTGCGCGAGGCGGTGGAGAACGGCACCACCGCGACGCGGGAGGGCGTCTCGGTAGAGGGCGAGGACGGCCGCGTGCAGATGGTCACCCTGACGGTCGAGCCGCTGCGCGACGCCGACCGCGAGGAGCCGCTCTTCCTGGTGCTGTTCGCCGATGAGGGGCCGATGCTGACGCGCGAGGAGGCGCTCGGCCGCGTCCGCGCGCAGGACGGCGCCGCACTCCATCTCGAGCGCGAGCTGCGCGAGACGCGTGAGAGGCTGCAGTCGCTGATCGAGGAGTACGAGACCGCGCTCGAGGAGCTGAAATCCTCGAACGAGGAGCTGGTCTCGGTGAACGAGGAGCTGCAATCCACCAATGAGGAGCTGGAGGCGTCGAAGGAGGAGCTGCAATCGGTGAACGAGGAGCTGCATACGGTCAACGCCGAGCTGATCGGCAAGATAGAGGCGCTGGACCGCGCCAACAGCGACCTGCAGAACCTTTTCGACAGCACCGACATGGCGACCGTCTTCCTCGACGCCAGCCTGGTCATCCGCAGCTCCACGCCGGCCATGGCGAAGGTGTTCAACATCCTGCCTGGCGACCGCGGACGACCGATCACCGATCTCGCCAGCCGCTTCAGCCTGCCCGACCTCGCGGGTGATGTGGCGGCGGTGCTCGCCAGCGGCGCCCCGATCGAGCGGCGGGTAGAGCAGCAGGCGGGCGGCACTCACTACCTGGTCCGCCTCTCGCCGTACCGGGATGCCGACCAGCGCACCAGCGGCGTCGTGGTGAGCTTCGTGGACGTCAGCAGCCTGAGCAAGGCGGAGGGCCGCCAGCGCGTGCTGATCGCCGAGCTGCACCACCGCACGCGCAACCTGCTGACCGTGGTGCAGGCGATCGCCGCACTGACCCTCGGCCGCGGCGGGACGCTGAAAAGCTTCACGGAGCGGCTGGCCGCCCTCGGCCGGGCGCAGGAGCTGCTCGGCCAGGCCGGCCGGGACGAGCTCGATATCGGCCGCATCGTGCAGGTGGAGCTGACCGCCCACCCGGCGGCGGAGGAGCCGGGCCGCGTGGTGGTGTCCGGCCCGCAGGTGATGCTCGACCATCAGCGCGTGCAGGCGCTCGCCCTCGCGCTGCACGAGCTGGCGACCAATGCGGCCAAGTACGGCGCCCTGAAGCAGGATGGCGGGCATCTCGAGGTGCGCTGGCGGCTGGAAGGGCAGGCCCCGGACGGGCCGCGCGTGGTGCTGGACTGGCAGGAGAGCGGCGTGGTGATGCCGGCGGAGCCGCCGCGCCGCGGCTACGGGCGGCAGCTCATCGAGCGGGCGCTGGCGCTGACGCTCGGCACCGGGGCGGAGCTCACCTTCGGTGCGGACGGCGTCGCCTGCCGCATCGTGATCCCGCTCGGCCGACGGCCCTCGCGCCTGCCTGGCCACGAGCGGGCCGCCTGATCCCGGCGTGCGTTTGGTTTGACCCACAAACGCCCGGTCGGGATGCCGATCGCAACCGCGCCGGATACTCTGCCGCGTCTCAGCGCGCCGCGCCGGCGCTGGGCGGCGACAGACCTGCCTCCTGCAACAGCGCCGCGAAGGCGGCGCCGCCATCCGGCAGCGCCGCGGCTTCGGCCACCGCGTCGTACCAGTAGCCGGCCTGCGCCAGCAGCGG
>DASQVL010000285.1:0-4527 GCA_035640795.1 Crenalkalicoccus sp.
GGCGCGAGGTCTTCAAAGGCGTCACCCTCTCCTTCCTGCCCGACGCCAAGATCGGCGTGCTCGGCCCGAACGGCGCCGGCAAGTCCACGCTGCTGCGCATCATGGCGGGCCAGGAGACCGAGTTCGGCGGCGAGGCCTGGGTGGCGGAAGGGGCGCGCGTCGGCTTCCTGCCGCAGGAGCCGCATCTCGACCCCGAGAAGACGGTGGGAGAGAACGTCATGATGGCCTTCGGCGAGCTGCAGGCCCAGCTCGCCCGCTTCAACGAGATTTCCGCCCTCTTCGCCGAGCCGATGGAGGAGGAGGAGATGAACACCCTCCTCGCCGAGCAGGCGGAGCTGCAGGAGAAGATCGACGCCGCCAATGGCTGGGAGCTCGACCGCACGGTCGAGATCGCGCTGGACGCGCTGCGCTGCCCGCCGGCCGAGAGCGCGGTGACGCATCTCTCGGGCGGCGAGCGGCGGCGCGTCGCGCTCTGCCGGCTGCTGCTCGAGAAGCCGGAGCTGCTGCTGCTCGACGAGCCGACCAACCACCTCGACGCCGAGAGCGTCGCCTGGCTGGAGACGACGCTGCGCGACTACCCGGGCGCGGTGCTGATCGTCACCCACGACCGCTACTTCCTGGACAACGTCACCAGCTGGATCCTGGAAGTGGATCGCGGCCGCGGCTTCCCCTACCAGGGCAATTACTCCGCCTATCTGGAGCAGAAGCGCAAGCGCCTGCAGCAGGAGGAGCGCGAGGAGAGCGCGCGGCAACGGCAATTGGCGCGCGAGCAGGAGTGGATCGGCCGCTCGCCCTCCGCACGCCAGGCGAAGAGCAAGGCGCGCATCCAGGCCTATGAGGAGCTGCTGGCGAAGAGCCAGGAGCGCGCCCTGGGCGAGGCGGAAATCGTCATCCCGCCGGCGCCCCGCCTCGGCAACACCGTCATCACCGCCGAGGGCCTGCGCAAGGGCTATGGCAACCACCTGCTGATCGACGATCTCTCCTTCAAGCTGCCGCCGGGCGGCATCGTCGGCGTCATCGGCCCCAACGGCGCCGGCAAGACCACGCTGTTCCGCATGATCACCGGGGTCGAGAAGCCGGATGCCGGCACGCTGACGGTCGGCGATTCGGTCAAGCTCGGCTACGTGGACCAGAGCCGCGACAGCCTGAACGACGAGCGCTCCGTCTGGCAGGAGATCTCGGACGGCATGGACCAGATCACCATCGGCAAGCGGCAGATCCCCTCCCGTGCCTATGTCGCCGCCTTCAACTTCAAGGGCAGCGACCAGCAGAAACGCGTCGGCGTGCTCTCGGGCGGCGAGCGCAACCGCGTGCACCTGGCGAAGATGCTGAAGCGCGAGCACAACGTGCTGCTGCTGGACGAGCCGACCAACGACCTCGACGTGGACACGCTGCGCGCGCTGGAAGATGCGCTGGAGGACTTCGCCGGCTGCGCCGTCATCATCAGCCACGACCGCTGGTTCCTCGACCGGCTGGCGACGCACATCCTGGCCTTCGAGGGCGACAGCCATGTCGAGTGGTTCGAGGGCAATTTCGAGGCCTATGAGGCCGACAAGCGCCGCCGTCTCGGCGCCGCGGCGACCGAGCCGCACCGGCTGAAGTACAAGCCGCTCACGCGCTAGCCCGCATGCCGCTGACCGCAGGGTAGCCGTGCGCCTCGCGCCGCCCGTCCCGCACGCACCGCGCATCCTGCGCACGGCGCGGCTGACGCTGCTGCCGCCGGGGCTGGAGAACCTGGCGGACCTCGTGCGCCTCAAGGCCGATCCGCGCGTCTTCGGGCTGATGCTGCACGGCGTCCGCACGCCGGAACGCACGCGGGAGGAACTGGAGGACGACATCGAGTTCTGGGAGGTGCGCGGCTACGGCACCTGGTGCGTCTTCCGCGATGGCACGGCGGAGCGCGGCGATGGCGACTTCCTCGGCATCTGCGGCTTCATGGAGCGGCCCGACGGTCGCGGCGTCGCGCTGCGCTATGCGCTCTGGCCGGAGGAGCGCGGCAGGGGCTATGCGCGGGAAGCGGCGCAGGCGGCGCTCGATTTCGGCCATGCCGCCGGGCTCCGGCGCATCATCGCCGTCGCCTGGGCGGAGAACCTCGCCTCCCGCCTCGTGCTGCAAGAGATCGGCATGCGGGAATGCGACGAGTTCCTGCACCAGGGCCGCCGCATGCTGGTCCATGAGAGCCTGGCCGGGGCTGGACCGCCGCCGGCCCCCGCGTTACCCCGGGGCGGGAATGCGGGAGGAGCGGAATGATCAACAAGTTCGTGCCCTCGCTGGCCGAGGCGGTGGCCGGCGTCAGGGACGGCGCGGTGGTGCTGATCGGCGGCTTCGGCGCGGTCGGCCAGCCCGACGCGCTGATCGAGGCGCTGATCGAGGGCGGCGCGCGGGAGCTGACGGTCGTGCTGAACAATGCCGGCGTTGGCCATGTCGGCGTGGCGAGGCTGATGGAGCTGGGCCGGGTGCGCAAGATCGTCTGCTCCTTCCCCCGTTCCTCCGATCCCGTGGTGTTCGAGAGCCTGTACCGCGAGGGGAAGATCGAGCTGGAACTGGTGCCGCAGGGCACGCTTGCGGAGCGCCTTCGCGCCGCCGGCGCCGGCATCCCCGCCTTCTTCACGCCCACCGCCGCAGGCACGGTGCTCGGCCGCGGCAAGGAGGTGCGGGAATATGACGGCCGGCCGCATGTGCTGGAGACGGCGCTGAAGGGCGATGTCGCGCTGATCGAGGCCTGGGAGGCGGATCGCTGGGGCAACCTCGTCTACCGGGGCTCGGGGGCGAACTTCAACCCGGTGATGGCGACCGCGGCCGACCTCGTCATCGCGCAGGTGCAGCACCTCCGGGAACTTGGCGAGTTGCACCCGCACATGATCGGCACGCCGGGCGTCTATGTGGACCGGGTGGTGCAGGTGGACCGGGGGGCGCCCTGGGTCTAGCTTTTCGGCGCCCTCAGACCCGGGCGCGCGCATCCGCGCGCCTGGCTTCGCGGCCCCGGGGCGAGGCTGGCCTCGCGCCGCGAAGCGGGTAAAGATGCGGCAAGAGGAGACGCATCCATGCAACCCTTCACCCGCGAGGAGATGGCGCGCCGCTGCGCCGACGACATTCCGGAAGGCTGGTGCGTGAACCTCGGCATCGGCATCCCGACCCTCGTCGCGAACCAGGTGCCGCCGGAGCGGGAGGTGATCTTCCAGTCGGAGAACGGCGTCATCGGCATGGGCCCGGCGCCGGCGCCGGATGCGGTGGACCCCTGGCTGATCAACGCCGGCAAGCAGCCGATCACGCTCGTGAAGGGCGCGGCCTTCGTCGGCCATGCCGACAGCTTCGGCATGATCCGCGGCGGGCACATCGACCTCTGCGTCCTCGGCGCCTTCGAGGTCGCCGAGAATGGCGACCTGGCGAACTGGGCGACCAGCGAGAACGACACCGCCCCCGCGGTCGGCGGCGCCATGGACCTCGCCTTCGGCGCGCGGCGCATCTGGGTAACGATGGAGCACACCACCAGGGATGGCCGCCCGAAGCTGGTGGAGCGCTGCGGCTACCCGCTGACCGGCCCGGCCTGCGTCAAGCGCGTGTACACCAACCTCGCGGTCATCGACGTCGTGCCGGGCCGCGGCTTCGTGCTGCGGGAGATGGCGCCGGGCCTCTCCTTCGAGGCGCTGCAGGCGAAGACCGGCGCGAAACTGCACCGCCCGGACTGAACGCATGAGCGCCGCCCTCGACGAGGACCGCCTCGAAAGCATCCGGATGATCCGCGACAGCGCCGCCGCGGTCGCGCCGCCGGCCAGCGACCTGTCGCGCATCCGCGCGCTGCGCTTCCGGGAGCCGGGCTTCGACCCCGCGGTGCTGCGGCAGATGGGCGAGCTCGGCTGGATCGGGCTGCGCGTGCCGGAGGCCGCCGGCGGCGCGGGGCTCGGCCTGTCCGAGATGTGCGCCCTGGCCGAGGCGCTGGGTGCCGGCCTCGTGCCGGAGCCGCTGATCCCCGCCGCGCTCTCCGCTGGGCTGCTGGCCGCGGTGGGCGCGACCGAGGCGCTGCCGCCGCTGCTGGCCGGCGAGGCGCTGGCGCTGCTGGCCTGGCAGGAGCGCGCCGACACGCTGGAGGTGCCCGCCAGCCCCGACGCACCGCGCCGCTTCCTGCCCATGGCCGCCGGCACGGCGCGCTTCCTGCTGCCGGTGCGGGAGGGGCAGCGCATCGCGCTTTATGCGCAGCCCGCCGAGGGCGCCGACCTCGCCCTCGAGCGCACCCAGGATGGCGGCAATTTCGGCACGCTGCAGCCCGATCTCTCGCGCGCGGAGAGGCTCGCCGACGATATCGGCGCCGCGCTGCCGCCGCTGCTGGACGAGGCGGCGCTGACCACCGCCGCCTACCTCCTCGGCGTCATGGACCGCGCCTTCGCCATGACGCTGGACTACCTGAAGACGCGCCAGCAATTCGGGAAGATCATCGGCACCTTCCAGGCGCTGCAGCACCGCGCGGCCGACCTCAAGATGCAGCTCGCGCTCACCCGCGCCAGCATCGAGAGCGCCGCCGCCGCGCTG
>DASQVL010000286.1:0-8485 GCA_035640795.1 Crenalkalicoccus sp.
TGCGCGCCCATGGCGGCTGCATGGTGCTGTCGCCCGACACGCAGGGCTGAGCGCGGCCAAGCCGCGACGGGCTGAGCGCGGCCGTGCCGCGACGGGCTGAGCTCGGCCGCGCCACGGCGGGCTGAGCGCGGCCGCGCCGCGGCGCCGGGCAAAACTGCAACGTTGCGCAAGATTTCACGCGCGGGCTGCTGTCGGCCCGCGCCGTGGTGGGTTACGCCTGCGCCGCATCGCCTCGGCCAGAACAGGAGAGCCTTGATGCCGACAGTCGCCGACGAGACCACCCCGGCCGAGGAGGCGGCGATCATCCTGCCGCCTGCCCTGCGCCCCGCCATGGCCGCCCTGCGCCCCACCCTTGCCTTCCCCGACGCCTTCATCCTCGGCGGCGACGCCGACGAGGAGGAGGACGACGAGGACGAGGAGGAGGACGACGAGGACGAGGAGGACGAGGAGGAGGACGACGAGGAATACGACGACGAGGAGGAGGACGACGAGGACGAGGAGGACGATGAGGATGAGGACGACGAGGACGAGGAGGATGAGGAGCAGGAGTGAGGCGCTGACCGCCCGCCCCTGACCGCGGCGGCGGCGCGTGCCGCCGCCCCTTGCCTGCCCCCGCCCTCTCCCGCAGGCTGCCCGCCAAACGGAGAGGGACGGGAATGACCGCCGACGTTGCGACCGACGGCTTCGCCACGCTCGACCCGCTGGTGCGACCGCGCTCGGTCGCGGTGGTCGGCGCCTCCGACGAGCCGGCCCGGATCGGTGGTCGGCCTATCGCCTACATGAAGAAGAAGGGCTTCCCCGGCGCCATCTGGCCGGTGAACCCGAAGCGGGCGACGGTGCAGGGCCTGCCGGCCTTTGCCTCGGTGGACGCGCTGCCCGCGACCCCGGATGTTGCCATCATCGCCGTGCCCCCGCCCCTGGCGATCGCGGCGGTTGAAGCGCTGGGCGCGCGCGGCTGCCGCGCGCTGATCGTCTTCACCGCGGGCTTCGCCGAGGTGGACGAGGCGGGGGCGGCACTGCAGGCGGAGCTTGCGGCGGTCGCGGCCCGGTACGGCGCGCGGCTGCTCGGGCCCAACTGCCTCGGCCTGTTCAACGCGCCGGCGGCCTTCTACGGCACCTTCTCGGCGAGCTTCGAGAAGGGCTGGCCGATCCCGGGCCCGATCGGCATCGCCAGCCAGTCCGGCGCCTACGGCACGCATGTCTTCGCCGCCGCGCTCGACCGTGGGCTCGGCACCAATGTGTGCATCACCACCGGGAACGAGGCGGACATCTCGCTCGGCGACGTCATCGGCTGGATGGCGCAGGCGCCGGAAGTCGAGGTGATCTGCGCCTATGCCGAGGGGATTAGGGAGGCGCCGCGCTTCCTGGCGGCGCTCGAGTCCGCCCGGCGCAGCCGCAAGCCGGTCGTCATGATGAAGGTGGGGCGCAGCGCGCTGGGCGGGGCCGCCGCGCGCTCCCACACCGCCTCCATCGCCGGCGACGATGCGGTGACGGAGGCGGTGTTGGAGGAGTTCGGCGTGGTGCGCGCGCGGACCACCGAGGAGATGCTCGACATCGCCTATGCGGCGACGCGGCGCATCTATCCGGCGCGGAACACCCTCGGCGTGCTCACCGTCTCGGGCGGGGCGGGCGTGCTGATCTC
This sequence comes from Crenalkalicoccus sp., assembly GCA_035640795.1. Classification (GTDB taxonomy): domain Bacteria; phylum Pseudomonadota; class Alphaproteobacteria; order Acetobacterales; family Acetobacteraceae; genus DASQVL01. The sequence goes on from DASQVL010000286.1 coordinate 1,643, forward strand.
GGACGCCGCGGAGGCCGCGGGGGTCGCGATGCCGCCGATGCCGGAGGATGCGCAGGCGGCGCTGCGCGGCCTGGTGCCGTTCTGCGCGCCGCGCAATCCGGTGGACTGCACGGCGCAGGTGACGAACGATCTGCCGCTGATCGGCCGCTTTACGGAGAGCGTGGCGCGCGATGGCGGCTATGCCTCGATCCTGGCCTTCTGGTCGCAGGTCGCGGCCGGGCGCAGCGTCGGGCCGGCGCTGCAGGAACAGCTGCGCACCGTGCGCGCGGCCTATCCGGACCGGCTCTGGGTGATCTCCATGCTCGCGCCGAACAAGGTGCGGGAATACGAGGCGGACGGCTTCCTGGTGTTCGAAGACCCGTCGCGCGCCGTCGGCGCCATCGCCGCCATGGGCCGCTTCGGCGCGGCCTTCGCGGCGGAGCGCGAGGCGCCGCCACCGATTCCGGCAGTGCGGCTGCCGGAGGCGACGCCATCGGAGGCGGTGGCGAAGATCCTGCTGGACACCGCCGGCATTCCCGCCGTGCCGGAGCATGCTGCGAGCGACAGCGAGGCGGCGGTCGCCGCGGCCGAGGCGATCGGCTATCCGGTCGTGCTCAAGATCCTGTCGCCCGATATCCTGCACAAGAGCGAGATGGGCGGCGTGCTGCTCGACATCGCCGATGCCGCGGCGGTGCGGCATGGCTTCGGCCTGCTGCTGGAGCGCGCCCGGCATCACGCGCCCGCCGCGCGGATCGAGGGCGTGCTGGTCGCGAAGCAGATCAAGGGCACCGTGGAGATGGCGCTCGGCGTGCTGCGCGACCCGGTGTTCGGGCCGGTTGCGATGGTGGGCCTGGGCGGCGTGTTCATCGAGGTGCTGAAGGACGTTGCCTTCCGCCGCTGCCCCTTCGGGCCGGCGACGGCGGAGCGCATGATCCGCGGCTTGCGCGGCTTCCCGCTGCTGGACGGGGCGCGCGGGCGGCCGAAGGCGGATGTCGCGGCGCTGGCACGGGCGCTCTCCGCGCTTTCGGCCTTCGCGGTGGCGGCGGGGCCGCGGCTGGCTTCGGTGGATGTGAACCCGCTGCTGGTGCTGCCGGAGGGGCAGGGCTGCTTCGCGGCGGATGCGGTGATCGAGGTGGAGCCGGCGCGGTAGACGGTGGGGGTTTGGGGGGAGGAATTTCCCTCCCCCAGGGGCCACCTATGCCCGCGTCACGACGACCTCGAGATACGCCCCCGGCGCCGCCAGCGTCCCATCCTCCGCCCGGTTGCATCGCCCGAGCAGTTCCAGCAGGTCCGCCTCCAGCGCCGCCTGACCCCGCGCATCCAGCGCCGCAAAGGCCTTCAGCACCGGCCCATACCAGCGCCGGAACACATCCACCCAATGCGCGGGCGAGCGGTAGCGGAAGACGAAATCCCGCTCCTCCGCCGCGATCCGCGCCGCACCCGCGCCGAACAGCGCCGCCAGCCCCTCCCGCGTGCCCCACAGGGCCGGGGAGCGCGCACCGGCTGGCGGCGGCACGTGCCGGCCGATCACCTTGAAGAGCTGGCCGATGAAGCCCTCCGGCGTCCAGTTGGCCATGCCGATCCGCCCGCCAGGGCGACAGACGCGCAGCAGCTCCGCCGCCGTGCGCGGCTGGTCGGCGGCGAACATCGCGCCATAGGTTGAGAGCACCACGTCGAAGGACGCATCCGCGAAGGGCAGCGCCTGCGCATCCGCAACCTGGAAGCTGGCCGCGAGACCCTCCGCCTCGGCCCGCGCCCGGCCGCGCTCCAGCAGCGCGGGCACGAAGTCGGTGGAGGTCACCTCGGCAAAGCGGCGCGCCGCGGCGAGCGTTGCATTGCCGTTGCCGGCGGCGACGTCCAGCACCCGCTCCCCGGCATGCAGGTCCACCGCCTCGCAGAGCGATTCGCCCACGATTTGCAGCGTCGTCCCGATCACCGCAAAATCGCCGGACGACCAGGCGGCGTGCTGGCGGGTGCTCAGCGCCGCCAGGTCGGGGCTCTCCGGGGCGGCATGGGGGTTCGATGCGGGCAGGCTGGTCATGCTGCGGTCCTCCTCCCTCGCGCCCCTGGGGGCGCGATGCGGAGGATGCCGCGCTGGCCGCCGCGCCGCTTGACCGCGCGGCCGCATTCCTTGCCCGCGCGTCCGGGGTGCCGTGAGCGCCGACCCGCTCTCCGACGTGCTGCAGGCGGTGCGGCTGCGCGGCGCCGTCTTCTACTGGGTGGAGGCGGCGCCGCCCTGGGCCGCCGTCTCGCCCCCGGCGCGGGAGATCGCGGCCAAGGTCATGCCCGGCGCCGACCACGTGATGGAATTCCACCTGCTGGTGGAAGGCGCGTGCTGGGCCGGTCTGCTCGGCGCCGCGCCGGAACGCGCGGAGGCGGGCGATGTCGTGGTCTTCCCGCAGGGCGATGCGCATTGCTTCCGCAGCGCGCTCGACCTGCCGCCACCGCCGCCCGGCTTCCCGCCCGGGGAGCGGCCGAGCCTGCCCATCGTCATGCGCCACGGCACGGGCACGGTCGCCGCGGCGCGCTTCGTCTGCGGCTATCTCGGCTGCGATGCGCGGCCCTTCAACCCGTTGCTCGCGGCGCTGCCGCGCATGCTGCGCGTGCCTTCGGGCGAGGGGCCGCTGCGCGAGCTCATGCGGCTCGCGGTGGCGGAGACCGCCACGCCGCGGCCGGGCGGCGAGGCGCTGCGCGCGCGGCTCGCCGAGATGATGTTCGTCGAGGCGGTGCGTCTTCACCTCGCGCGCGTGCCGCGCGAGGCGGTCGGCTGGCTGGCGGCGCTGCGGGAGCCGCAGGTGGCGGGCGCGCTCGCCCTGCTGCACGGATGGCCGGCGCAGCGCTGGACGCTGGAGGTGCTGGCCCGGGAGGTCGGCCTCTCGCGCACCCTGCTGCACGAGCGCTTCACGCGCTTCGTCGGCCTGCCGCCGATGCAGTACCTGGCGCGCTGGCGCGTGCAGCTGGCGGCGACGCGGATGGCGCAGGGCGGCGACAAGGTGGCGGCCATCGCGCTCGAGGTCGGCTACGAATCGGAGGCGGCGTTCAACCGCGCCTTCAAGCGCCTGGTGGGAGTGCCGCCGGCCGCCTGGCGGCGCAGCCGCGGCGCCGCGAGCTGAAGGAGGCCACGCATGCCGATCACCGCCGAACGCCTGCTGAACTACCCGATCCCGGAGGTGCGGCAGCCGCTGCGGTGGCAGGATGTCGCGCTGTACAATTTCTCCGTCGGGCTCGGCCAGGACCCCATGGATGAGCGGCAGCTCGACTTCCTCTACGAGCCGCGGCTGAAGGCGATGCCTTCCATGGCCGTGGTGCTCGGGGCGCCGGGCTTCTGGTCCCGCAACCCGGATACCGGGATCACCTGGCAGAAGATCCTGCATGGCGAGCAGGGGTTGGTGCTGCACCGGCCCCTGCCGGTGGAAGGCGAGGTGATCGGGCGGTCGCGCGTGACCAGTGTGGTGGATCGCGGGGCGGAGAAGGGCGCGCTGATGTATTCGGAGCGCGTGGTCGCGGATGCGCGGACGGGGGAGAGGCTGGCGACGCTCACCTCCACCTCCGTGCTGCGCGGCGATGGCGGCTTCGGAGGGCCGGCAGGCCCGGTGCCGCGGCCGCATCCGGAGCCGGAGCGGGATCCGGACAAATCGGTGGAGCTGCCGACCCGGCCGGAACAGGCCCTGGTGTACCGGCTGAACAGCGACCTGAACCCGCTGCACATAGACCCCGCCGTGGCGCGGGCGGCGGGCTTCGCGCGGCCGATCCTGCACGGGCTCTGCACCTTCGGCGTGGTGTGCCACGCGCTGCTGCGGGAGCTGTGCGGGTACGAGACGGCACGGTTCGGCGAGATGGCGGTGCGGTTCTCCGCGCCGGTGTATCCGGGGGAGACGATCCGGACGGAGATCTGGGAGGAGGCGGGGGGTGCGGCGTTCCGGGCGCGCGTGATGGAGCGGGACGTGGTGGTGGTGAGCAATGGGAGGTTCCGGTACGCGGCGTAGGTTGCCCTTGGGGGAGGAAGGGAACTTCCTCCCCCAAGACCCCCACCATCCTTTTTCTGATCCTTTCTCCTCGGCGCTTGCCCGGTCCGCTTGGAAGACTCCCAGCCAAAGCTGTTTCTCTGTTCGGCTGAATAAAGGGCCGTTTCTCCGTCCCGGCCAGGATCCGAAGCGGGCCGCGCGCAGCCGCGGTCAAGGGCGCGCAGCGCCGGCGAAGCCGGCTTGCCCTTGACCGTGGCGAGCACGGCCCGACACTCGACCAAAGCCGGGCCCCTCCCCCACCTCACGCCGCGATCCGCAGCGCCGCCCTCCGCACGAATTCCACCCGCGCCAGCCATCCCTTGCCGAAGCTCGGGAAGCCCGGCAGCGCGCGGTAGTAGGCTTCCCGTCCCTCCGCATAGCGTGCGATCAGTGCCGGCGCGGGCTGGCCGCGCGCGGCGGCCAGCGTCTTCGGCCCCACGGCGCCGTCCGGCTCCGCGCCCGCCAGCCGCTGCAGCAGCCGCACCGCCGTGCCCGGGCCCGCATTCACGCCGAAATCGAAGACCATCAGGTCCACCCCCGCCGGCAGCTCCCCGCAGCGCATCGCATTCCAGTAGCGCGCCCGGTAGATCTCCCGCGCCTCCGCCTGGTCGAGGGCGCTCACATCCGCGGCCGTCGCCTCCCGCCCGCGCCATTCGGACAAAACCTGGCGGGTGATGCCGTAGCAGGTCGCACCCCCCGGATCGGCCGGGTGGTCCGCGAAGCCGCCCTCCTGGCCCAGCACCACCTCGACGCAGCGATCGAAGCGGTCGGGCGGCAGTTCGGCGAGGGGCGCCGCAGGCTGGGCCCCGCGTACCGCGGCCCCAAGCGCCGCGGCGAAGCTCGGCGCCGCGGCAGCGGCATGCGCCATCTGCTCGCTGGCGAGGCTCCGGACCGTCGCATCCTTGTCGCGCGAGCCCTGGGAGGAGCCGATCCAGAAATTCACCACCGCGGTGAAGGCGGCGCCGAGCGCGCCCACGGTGATGTTCACCAGCGCCGCCGTGCCTTCCTCGATCCGCTGGTTGAGCGCGATCAGCATGCCGATGATCGCGAAGAAGCCCGCGGTGACGATGACCGAGACGACGGGCGGCCCCCAGGCGATGGAGGAGCCCGCGGCGGCGAGGCTCGTCATGGCGGTGCGCGCACTGGCGACATCGGCGAGGCGCGCCTGCAGCCGGGCGAGTTCCTGCGCCCGGGCGGCCTGCTCTGCCGCGCTGCGGGCCTTCTCGCTCTCCAGCGCGATCTCGGCGAGACGGATACGGAGCGCGTTGGCGGCCGCGGCATCGCTCTCGATCTTCTGGCGCGCGGCGGCGGGATCGGCGGTGCCGGTGACGGCCTGCACGGCCTGGGCGATGCCGTCCGCCACGGCGCCGGCGCGGTCGCCGATCAGGTGATGGATCAGGTCGGGCAGCAGGGTGACGGCAAGGGCGATCAGGGGCGACATCGGCACCTCCACGGCGGGCGGGCCGGGGCGGCCCGGTCTCATCGCGGGTGTGCAACGGAAAGGGGTCTTGTGTCAAGAATATATTCCTTGACCATTCCGCCGGGCGGTGCCGCAGCCTATCCCTCGGCCATGCACCGCCTCTGGATCGCCCTCGGCGGCCTCGCGGGCCTGGCCGCCGTGGCGCTCGCCGCCTGGGCCGCGCATGCGGCGTCAGCCGTGCTGGACCCGCCGCGGCTCGCCGCCCTGCAGTCGGGACTCGCCCTGCAGGGCTGGCACGCGGCGGCGCTGGTCGCGGCCGGGCTGTGGGCGGAACGCCGCGGCGGCGCGCTGGCGCAGGCGGCGGCGGGGGCGCTCGCCCTCGGCCTGATCCTGTTCTGCGCCGGCGTCTATGCGTCTGCCATCGGCGGCGTTTCGCTGGGGCCCGTCGCGCCCGTCGGCGGGACGCTGCTGATGCTGGGCTGGGCGCTGCTCACCCTCTCCGCCCTGAAATCGCCCCGGGGGCCGCGCCGCTGATCCGCGCCGCCTACCTGGCCGCCGAGGGCTTCGAGGCCGAACTCGCCGAGGAGCTGCGCCGCGCCGACGCGGGCCTCACCGCATGGCATGGCCGCCTCGCCCTCTCGCCCGACCCGCCCCTCCCCGCCGCCTGGGCGCTGGAGGCCTGGACGGCGCCGATGGAGCTGCCCGCCCCTTCCGTGAAGGCGGCGGCCGATGCGCTGCGCTCCATCCAGCGCAACTGGGCGCTCTACGCCGCCTCGCACCACCGCCGTGCCGCGCTGATCGCAGCAAGGCTGCCGCCCGTGAAAGCGCGGCCGCTGCGCTTCCCCGAGCCGGCGCCCACCGCCCATCTCGGCGCCTGGACGCTGCTGGCGCCGGACCGGCTGCTGGCGAGCCCGACCAAGACCAGCCCCTTCGTGAACGGCGAGCCGCGCTTCGTGGAGGATAAGGAAATTCCTCCCAGCCGTGCCTATCTGAAGCTGTGGGAGGCGCTGACCCGGCTCGGCCGCTGGCCGGCCCCGGGGGAGCGCTGCCTCGACCTCGGCGCCGCGCCGGGGGGCTGGAGCTGGGCGCTGGCGAAGCTGGGGGCGCAGGTGATCGCGGTGGACAAGGCGCCGCTCGACCCTGCGATCGCCGCCATGCCGGGTGTCACCTGGCGGCAGGAGAGCGCCTTCGCGCTGGACCCGGCGAAGGAGCCGCCGGTGGATTGGCTGCTCAGCGACGTGGTCTGCTACCCGGCACGGCTGCTCGCGCTGGTGCGGCGCTGGATCGCGGCGGGGACGACGCGGCATCTGGTCTGCACGGTGAAGTTCCAGGGGGCGACGGACCACGAGGCCGCGGCGGAATTCGCGGCCATCCCGGGCGCCGTGCTGTTCCACGGCGCGCACAACAAGCATGAGCTGACCTTCGCGCGACTCACCCCTG
>DASQVL010000287.1:0-12667 GCA_035640795.1 Crenalkalicoccus sp.
TCTCGCCCTCGACCTCGTGCTTGAGGCCGACCGCCTCGACGGTGAGCGTCACCTTTGCCCGAACCGTGCCGCCGCCGGGGAGCCGGCCCGCCTTGACCGCCTCGTGGATCGCGTTCTCGATCTCGCGCTGGGAGGTCACGCCGACGACCTTGAGGAACTTCCGGACCGACATGTTGAACCGGTCCTCGTCCATGTGGGCCTCCAATGTCACTACCCTGGGGATGAGGATGGCGGACGGCCACCTTGGGGAGCAAGGAGTTCTGCCAGCGCTCCCACCAACCCTGACGATGAGAGGCGAGGGCCGGGTTCTGCCTGCGCTTTCATGAGAATGGCGGGCGCGGCCGTGATGGCGGCCGCCACGACGCCGGTTTGTGCCAGATCAAAGCGTCGCGCCGCCGGCCCACGCATCCTAACATGGAAGACACGCGCGGGTCTGAGGGAGGTCTCGCCCATGCTTTCGCAAGAACAGCAACGCCTGCTGGACAACCCGAAGTTCAAGGAACTGGTGCGGACGCGCGCCGGTTTCGCTTGGACACTCGCCACGGTGATGCTGGCGATCTATCTCAGCTTCATCCTGCTCGTCGCCTTCGCGCGCGACCTGATGGCGATGAAGGTCGGCGGCGGCGTCACCTCCCTCGGCATCGTGCTCGGCCTCGCCGTTATCCTGGCGGCCTTCCTGCTGGTCGGCATCTACGTGCTGCGGGCGAATACCCGCTTCGACGAGCTGACCCGCGACCTGCAGAAGGACCTCGCGTGATGCGCCGGCTCGTCCCGCCCGGCCTCGCCTGCTGCCTGCTCGGCGGCGCCGGAGCGCTCACCGCCGCCCTCGCCGCAGGCGCCGTCGAGGGCGAGGTGCAGAAGCAATCACTGAACATCGCGGCGATCGCGATGTTCCTCCTCTTCGTCCTGGGTACGCTGTTCATCACCTACCGGGCCGCGGCGGCCTCCAAATCGGCCGCCGATTTCTATGCTGCGGGCGGCGGAATCACCGGCTTCCAGAACGGCCTTGCCATCGCCGGCGACTACATGTCGGCGGCCTCCTTCCTCGGCATCTCCGGCCTCGTCTTCACCTCGGGCTTCGACGGCCTGATCTACTCCATCGGCTTCCTGGTGGGCTGGCCGATCGTGCTGTTCCTGATCGCCGAGCGGCTGCGCAATCTCGGCAAGTTCACCTTCGCCGACGTCGCCTCCTTCCGGCTCGACCAGACGCAGATCCGGATCCTCTCGGCGACCGGCACCCTGGTGGTGGTGGCCTTCTACCTGATCGCGCAGATGGTCGGCGCGGGGAAGCTGATCCAGCTGCTCTTCGGCCTCGACTACCTCTATGCCGTCGTCATCGTCGGTGCGCTGATGATCGTCTATGTCGCCTTCGGCGGCATGAAGGCGACGACCTGGGTGCAGATCATCAAGGCCGGACTGCTGCTTGGCGGCGCGACCTTCATGGCGCTCGCCGTGCTCTGGTATTTCGGCTTCAGCCCTGAGGCGCTGTTCGCCGAAGCCGTGCGCGTCCACCCGAAGGGCGATGCCATCATGGCCCCTGGCCAGATGGTGGCCGACCCCATCTCGGCGATCTCGCTCGGCCTCGCCCTGATGTTCGGCACGGCCGGCCTGCCGCACATACTGATGCGCTTCTTCACCGTCTCCGATGCCAAGGCGGCGCGGAAGAGCGTGTTCTACGCCACCGGTTTCATCGCCTATTTCTACATCCTGACCTTCATCATCGGCTTCGGCGCCATCACCTTCCTGATGGTGGACCCGGCCTTCTACAAGGCCGGCCCGGACGGCACGATCAACAGGATCGCCGGCCTCATCGGCGGTACTAACATGGCGGCGGTGCACCTCGCCGCCGCCGTCGGCGGCAGCCTCTTCCTGGGCTTCATCTCGGCCGTGGCCTTCGCCACCATCCTGGCGGTGGTCGCGGGACTGACGCTCGCCGGCGCCTCGGCGGTCAGCCACGACCTCTATGCCGAAGTCATCGCCCGCGGCCGCGCCTCGGAGCGGAGCGAGGTCAGGCTCTCGAAGACCGCCGCGGTCGTCATCGGCATCGTGGCGATCATCCTGGGCTACGTCTTCGAGAACCAGAACGTCGCCTTCATGGTCGGCCTCGCCTTCGCGGTCGCCGCGTCCTGCAACTTCCCCGTCCTGCTGATGAGCACGATGTGGAAGGGCTGCACGACGCGGGGCGCGGTGGTGGGCGGCTTCCTCGGCCTGGTCTCGGCGGTCGCCATGGTGGTGCTGTCCAAGGCGGTCTGGGTGCAGACCTTCGGCTTCCCGCAGGCGCTGTTCCCCTACGACAACCCGGCGCTGTTCTCCATGGCCATCGCCTTCGCGGGCATCTGGCTGGTCTCTCGGGCCGATGCCAGCCAGCGGGCGAAGGCTGAGGTCGCCTCCTACGACGCGCAGTACATCCGCTCGGAGACCGGGATCGGCGCCGCCACGGCCCATCTGCACTGAGGCGGCAGCGGGCGGCCCCCGGTGTGGGACGCCCGCCTTCCGGACCATGTCGAACGGCTTCGACGCCAGCGATCCCCCCTTCGACCGGCTGAACCAGGCCGAGCTGGGGGAGGTGCGGGCGGCCGCCGACATCGCCTATTACCGTCCGGGCGAGACGATCCTCTCCCACGGCCAGCGTGCCGAGAGCCTGCACGTCGTCATCAAGGGCTCGGTCGAGGCGCGCGAGGCCGGCAACCTGAACGCCGTGCTCGGCCCGAAGGACAGCTTCGACAGCCGCGCCCTGGTGCATGGCATGGCGGGCGAGGACTTCATTGCCGCCGAGGAGACGCTCTGCCACCTGCTGCCGCGCGCGCTGATCCTCGACCTCATCGCGCGCAATGCCGGCTTCGCCGCCTTCTTCTACTCGGAGGTCTCGGCCAAGCTGAACGCCCTCTCCTCCGCGGCGCAGAGGACGGTCGGCATGGAGAGCGTGCTGCACGCCCGGGTCCGGGAGGCGGCCCGCGGGCCGGCCGTCCTGGTGGATGGCGCGACGCCGCTGACCGAGGTCAGCCGGCGCATGAACGAGGCGAACATCAACGCCGCCTTCGTGCAGGACGGCGCGCGCATCGGCGTCGTCACGGGAATGAACTTCGCCAAGGCCGTGCTGCTGAGGGGTCTGCCGATCAGCACGCCGGTCCGCGAGGTGTGCCACTTTGACGTCATCGCCGTGGACGTGGACGACTTCATCTTCGAGGCGCTGCTGCTGATGACCAGGCACGACAAGCGCCGCGTCGCGGTCCGCAGCGATGGCGCCTTTGCGGGCTTCCTCGAGGACATCGACATCCTCGGGCTGGTCGCGGGAAACTCGCAGCTCATCCCGGGGCGCATCGACCGCGCCCGCAGCATCGAGGAGCTGAAGCGGCCGGCCCAGGAGATCCAGGCGCAGGTCGAGCGGCTGCACCGCCAGGGCGTCGCGGTCGAGCAGATCGCCGAGATCACTTCGGACCTCAACCGTCGCCTCTTCGTCCGGCTGTTCGAGCTGCTGGCGACGCCCGCGCTGCAGGAGCACGCCTGCCTCATCATCATGGGCTCGGAGGGCCGCGGCGAGCAGACCGTGCGCACCGACCAGGACAACGGCCTGCTGCTGGACGGGCCGCTCGACCCGGCCGAGCTGCAGGCCTTCCGGGAGGGCTTCTCCGGCGCGCTGCAAAGCTTCGGATTCCCGCCCTGTCCGGGCGCCGTCATGGTCAGCAACCCGCTGTGGTCGCAGCCCGTCGAAGGAATGGTGCGCCAGCTGCGCGCCTGGGTGCTGGACCGGACGCCGGAGGCGGCGATGAATCTCGGCATCTTCTGCGATGCCGTCGCCGTGGCCGGCCGTGCGGAGCTGCTGGCCGGCGCGAAGCAGGAGCTCATCGGGATGTTGCGGGGCGAGCAGGCGCTCCTCGCCCGCTTCGCCTACCTGGTCGAGACCTTCGCCACGCCGAGCCTCGGCGTGCTGTCCTCGCTGATGGAGCGCGTCGGCGTGGGAGCGGATAGGATCGACATGAAGAAGGCCGGCATCTTCCCGATCGTCCATGGCATGCGGACCATGGCGCTCGATCGCGGCATCACGGCGACCTCGACCGCGGCGCGGATCGAGGCGACGGTCGCGGCCGGCGCCTTCGCCCCGGAATTCGGGCGGGAGCTGATCTCCGCGCTGCGGGTCTTCATGGAATACCGCCTGCGTACCCAGCTCGAGGCGGTGCGGCGTGGCGATCTGGGACAGGAAGCCGTGGTGCGGCCCTCGGCCCTCTCCACGGCCGACCGCGACATCCTGCGGGACGCGCTGCGCATCGTCCGGCAGTTCCGCGAGATGCTGCGCAGCCGCTACAATCTCGGTGCCTTCGGGTGAGCCATCGCGGGCTGGTCTGGCGGATCTTCTGGCGGGCGGCGCTCGGCGACCACGCCTACGACTTCCTGTTTCGTCCGGGGCCGGAGGACGAGGCGGTATCGCTCGACTGCGAAACCACCGGGCTCGATCCCGGCGTGGACGAGATCGTGGCAGTCGCCGCCGTGCGCATCCGTGGCAACCGCATCCTGGCCAGCGAGCGCTTCGAGGCGCTGGTACGACCCGAGGACCACGCGCCGACGGCGGCCAGCATCAAGGTGCACCGGCTGCGCCAGCGCGACATCGCGGACGCGAAGCCGATGCGCCAGGTGCTGCCCGACCTCCTGCGCTTCATCGGCGGCCGGCCGCTGGTCGGCTACTACATCGACTTCGACGTGCGGATGCTGGACAAGTACGCGCTGGACCTGATCGAGACCAAGCTGCCCAACCCGCAGATCGAAGTCAGCGCGCTCTACTACGGACGCAAGTACCGGGATGCACCGCCGGGGACGGCCATCGACCTTCGCTTCGCCAGCATCATGCGCGACCTCGGCATTCCCATGCTCGCCGCGCACGACGCGCTGAACGACGCCATCATGGCGGCGATGGCCTATCTGGTGCTGCGGGACATGCAGCTGCGCGGGGCACGGATCCGGCGCGAGCGGGCGGAGTGGGGGCCGCCGCCGCCGACCGGCGGATAGGGCCGTACGGGGCCCATCCGGGCGGTCCCGCATCTCGCGCCCCGGACCGCTCCGGTGCAACCGGCAGTCGTCCCGCCACCATGCGGCGGCGGGTGCGCGCGACCGGCAGTGTCGCGCCGATGAGGCGTTTCAAGTCGGCGCGGCAGGCACAGCACTGCCTCTCCGCCCGCACGAGTGGCTGCGGCAGCCTGAACTTCGTGCCAGCATCGTCCTCGACTTGGCAGCCCGGTCATCCCGCAGGCGACAAATTGACGGTGCCCGCCCGAAGCATTCGGCTCGCGAGGAGCATCATGACCATTCCGCTCGAACTCAGAGGCGGGCTCGTTTCGCCCGACCTGGCCCGCGCCGCTCCCGCCCTTGCGCGCGCCAGCGCTGCCCGGCCGCGCATCGACTCGATCGATCTCCTCCGCGGCGTCGTGATGGTGCTCATGGCGCTCGATCACACGCGCGACTTTTTCGGCGCGGGCGGCTCCGACCTTCGCGACGTAAGTGATCCGGCGCTGTTCCTGACGCGCTGGGTCACGCATTTCTGCGCGCCGATCTTCATCCTCCTCGCCGGCCTCTCCGCCTACCTCTACGGGGCCCGCGGCCGCGGCGTCGGCGAGGTCAGCCGCTTCCTCGTCACCCGCGGCCTCTGGCTGATACTGCTCGAGTTCACGGTCGTCCGCCTCGGCTGGACCTTCGACCTCGGCCCTGGGTTCTTCGTGGCCCAGGTGATCTGGGCCATCGGGGCGTCCATGGTGGTGCTCGCGGGTCTCGTCCATCTGCCGATGAGGGCGATCGGTGCCGTCGCGCTGGTCATGATCGGCGGCCACAACCTGCTCGACGGCGTCAGCGCCGAGAGCTTCGGGGCGGCAGGCTGGATCTGGAACCTCCTGCACCAGCCGAAGCTTTTCCAGCCCGGTCTGAAGACCAGCGTCCTGGTGCTCTATCCGCTCCTCCCCTGGGTGGGCGTCATGGCTGCCGGCTACGCCCTCGGCCCGCTGTTCCGGCTCGACTCCGCAACGCGCGTGCGCAGGCTCGCCCTCGTCGGTGCGCTTGCCACCGCGGGTTTCGCCGTGATCCGCCTGACCAACGTCTATGGCGACCCGGCACCTTGGGCGCACCAGGCAAGCGCACTGGCAACGGTGCTCTCGTTCGTCGACTGCGAGAAGTATCCGCCGTCGCTGCTCTATCTCCTGATGACCGTGGGACCGGGCCTGCTGCTGCTCGCCGCCTTCGAGAAGGCGCGCGGACGGCTCGCTGACTGGATCCTGGTGTTCGGCCGGGTGCCGCTCTTCTATTACGTGGCGCATATCTTCGTGATCCACGCCCTCGCCGTGCTCTCCGCATGGGCGGCCAGGAGCGGGATGGCCTGGTTCTTCGGCGGGCTGCCGGAGAAGCCCGCGGATTACGGCCTGGGCCTGCCGGGCGTCTACGCGGTCGCGGCGCTCGTGGTCGTCGCGCTCTGGCCGCTCTGCCGCCGGTTCGCGGCGCTCAAGCAGCGCCGGACCGGATGGTGGTGGAGCTATCTTTAGATGCAGCAACCTCCAGATGCAGCGACGTTTTGACGCCGGCCGAGGGAAGCTCATCGGCCCAAGTGCGCCGAGACAGGTACGCCGAGATAGATATTCCGGGCGGCCGGGCTCGAGCACGCGGTTCGGCACTTCCGCCGGGACGGTCACCCGCGGCTCGGCCCGGCAAGCTTCACTGCGGCTCCATCAGGGCGGCGAGCGCCAGGCGGACGCGATGCAGCATCGGCGCGTCCTCGCCCCCCATGCCCTCGCCCTCGGATGCCTCGAGACGGGACGCGTCCAGCTGCCAGTTGTTGAGGATCTGGATCTTCTGCTCCCGGGTGAGGGTGGGATGGCGGACCACCGCGTCGGGAGTCTCGAACAGGTCGGCCGGGTCGTTCAGAGCCCGCTCCAGATTGACCTCGCTCATCTTGGCCTCCGCACAGCAGCTGCCGCGGGCCGCGGCAGCGGGATGGAGAAGGTGTGCCCGCCCACGCGGCAGACATGGTCAAGCGCCCGCCCGATGCCATCGGGGAGCAGGCGGTGGACACGGGCCGCCCGCCGGAGCTGTCGCAAGTTCGCCTCAGCACATCCGGTGGGCGGCCGCCGAAGGCGGGCCGGCCCGTCCCCGCGCAGCCACTGGCCGTTTGTCATCCGCGATGGCCGGCGTCGAGCAAACCTGAGTGATCGACGGACCGCAATGGGCCGACGCGCGCTCGGAGGTCTGGCTCGGACGTCTGGGGCGCGGGTGCGATGGAAGCCTCTCAGGTGTCGCGTGGCGGCGTCGTAGCCGTGTACTCGGTGCCCGGGCACAGTTTCGTCCATCGCCATGAGCGGGCCACCCGCGAGGGCGTCGCGCGGCGGCTCGCGGCCCTCAAGGGCTTTGACTTCGCCGGGGAGTACGCGCCGGGGCGCCACGCTCCGGGCCGGGTCTATCTCGTGCCGAGCGACACGCTCGTCGGCGTCGAGGCGGCGCGCGCGCTCGGGATCCGTGGCGAGGACGACCTGTTCGGCGGCGTCGTGCCGCACGCCTTCGCCGCAACCAAGGTGATCACCCACCCGCTCGTGCTGCCGGACGCGGCCGCGCCCGCGGGCTGGTCCCCGGAGTTCGGGCGCCGGGTGTCCCACGCCGTCCTCGCTGGCTTCTCCGCCTTCACACCCGGCGACGCGCGCCGCGCGGGGATGCTCCTGCTCGCGCGCAGCCCCGTGCGCCTCAAACCGGTGCGGGCGACGGGTGGGCGCGGACAGGTCGTCCTCCGCGACACCGCGGCGCTGGACGCTGCACTCGGCTCGATAGACCCCGCCGAGCTGTCCCGCGACGGGCTCGTGCTCGAGGAGGAACTTGCGGAGGTCACGACCTACGGCGTGGGCCAGGTGCGCGTGGCCGGTCTCGAGGCGACCTATTGCGGCACCCAGCGTCTCACGCCCGACAACGCCGGAACGGCGGTGTATGGCGGGTCCGACCTCCTCGTCGCGCGGGGCGGCTTCGCGGCGATGCTGGACCTCAATCCCGGAGAGGAGACCCGGCACGCCGTGGAGCAGGCGCGCGCCTACGATGCGGCGGCGACCGAATGCTTCCCGGGGCTGTTCGCGTCGCGGCGCAACTACGACGTGGCGTGCGGTACCGACGCAGCGGGGCGGCGGCGCTGCGGCGTGCTGGAGCAGTCCTGGCGCATTGGCGGCGCGAGTGGCGCAGAGGTCGCCGCGCTGGAGGCGTTCCGGGCCGATCCCGCACTGCGGGCGGTGCGCGCCGCGACCGTGGAAGTCTATGGCGCGGGCGCGGCGGCGCCCCCGCCGGGCGCGGCGGTGTACTTCCGTGGCGTGGACGAACGGGACGGCCCGATCACGAAGTACGCAACGATCGAGCGGCATGATGGCGACGCGCGATGAGGCAGTCGAGATCCCCGTGGAGGAGGGCGGCCGGCGCATGCCCGGTACGCTGGTCGCCCCCGCGACGGCGGTCCCCGGTGTGCTGTTCGTACAGGGCTGGGGCAGCGGGCAGGAGGAGTACTTGCCGCGGGCGCGCCAGATCGCGGCACTCGGCTGCCTCTCCCTGACCTTTGAGCCACGCGGCGTGCCGCGCGACCACCGCGAGCACGAGACCGTCACGCGGGAGGACAACCTGCGGGATGTCCTCGCCGCCTACGACCTGCTGGCGGGCCGGAGGGAGGTCGACGGCTCAGCCATCGGCGTGGTCGGGGCGAGCTACGGTGCCTACCTGGCGGCGATCCTGAGCGCGCTGCGGCCGGTGCGCTGGCTCGCGCTCCGCGCGCCTGCGCTCTACCGGGACGATGATTGGGACTCGCCGAAGCGGCGGCTCGACCGGGACGTTCTGGCCGCCTACCGGCGCCGGCCGCTCGATCCGGAGGAGAACCGGGCGCTGCGCGCCTGCGCGGCGTTCGGGGGCGACGTGCTCCTGGTCGAATCCGAGCACGATGACCTGGTGCCGCATCCCGCGGTGGCGAACTACCTTGCGGCGTTCGGGAAGGCGCACTCGCTGACCTACCGGGTGATCGCGGGCGCCGACCACGCCCTGTCCAAGCCGGTTTGGCAGGATGCCTACACTTCGCTGCTCGTGGGTTGGACAACGGAGATGGTGCTCGGTGTGCGGGGTGACGGCGCCGCGCCGGGTGCGCACGCGCGGCCAAGACCGCCGCAGCAGGGCGCGGCGACACGCTCCTCCTGAGAATGTCAGGGCCTCATGCCGCCCTGCATGAATCCTGACTTGCAGCCTGCGGAGCAGGCTGAGCGGCCGAATGGTCAGCGCGAGCCGATCATCGCCCGCGCCTCGTCCCGCAGGGCCGCGCGCGAGGCGTCCACGGCGTAGAACATGTGGCCCCCGGGATAGGTGACGAGGCGGATCCTGTCCCCACCCCCGCGCTCCGGGACCTGGGCGAGCAGCAGCTTCGTGCCGAAGTAGGGCGTGACGAGGTCGAACAGCCCATGCGCAACGAGCACGCGCAGGCGCGTATCCAGCGCGAGCGCCGTCCGCAGGCTGCCGACCGACTCCGGCGGGCTGTCGGCCCTCCCCCAGTCCCACTCGCGGCTCGTGGCGCGATTGAGCAGCTCGTACCGCCTCCCCTCCGGATGCCAGCCCAGGCGCCTGCCGTAGAGGTCGAGCATGGCGCTGGTCAGCGGGGCTATCAGCGCATCCAGGACCGGGTCGGGGTGCCGGCTGACGACGGCGAACGGGAACGGGTCGGGGCCGGTCACGGTGGCGTCGTAGGCGCTGGCCACCCGGCCGTCCCGGCGGCCGAGCTCGCGGAGGAACTCGCCCACCTCCACGCGCCCATGACGTCGCTGCACCAGGGCGGGATCGAGACCGGTCAGGGCGGCCACCCTCTCGCTGGCGCGCGCGATCGCCTCCGCGTCGCGCTCACCCCGCAGCAGGTCCGCCACGTACTCGCCCGCCGCGTAGCGTTCGGCCTCGGCCAGCTCCGCGCTGGTCGCCGCCGTTCCGCTGGCGGCGCGGGCCGCCGCCGCCATCGTCGGCAGGCGCGTGGCCCAGGACAGGGGATCGAAGGCCGCGCTGCGCCCGCCGAAGTCCAGCACCGGCGAGATCAGCACGAGGCCGCCGATCCCGATGCCCTGGTCCGTCTGCAGCGCCCGCGCCAGCCGCGGGCCGCGGAAACCGCCGTAGCTCTCGCCCACCAGGAATTTGGGCGAAACGAGGCGCCCGTTCTTCTCCAGCCAGCGGCGCACGACCTCGGCCAGGGACCGGATGTCCCCTTCCACCGACCACAGCCGCCGGCGCGCCTCGTCGCCGGGGCGGGGGAACCCGCTGTAACCGGTGCCGGCCGGGTCGATGAAGACCAGGTCCGTGAAGTCGAGCCAGGTCTCGGCGTTGGGCACGAGGTCCGGGGGCGCCGAGGGCAGGGCCGCGGCACCGGCCAGGGGCAGGCGCCAGGGGCCGAGGGCGCCGAGCTGCAGCCAGGCCGAGGCGGCGCCAGGGCCGCCATTCACGACGAAGGTCACCGCCCTCGTGCGCGGCTCGGGCAGTTCGAGCTGATAGTCGATATAGGCCAGATCGGCCTGCGGCGCCCCCTGCGCGTCGGTCAGGCGGAAACTGCCCGCCGTCGCCGCGAAGTGCAGCGTGCGGCCCGGGAGGTCGAGGGCGTGCCGGGTGGTCGCGTCCGGGGGCAGCCGACGGGCGTTCTCGGCGCCGGGCGCGCCGGTCCGGCGCTCGGCGGCCTCGGCCTCGGTGTCGGATCGCGGCCCGGCGGGCCGCGCAGCCTGCGCCTCCGCCGGACCGGCGGGAGCCGCGGGCGGCGGTGTCTGCGCGACGACGGCACCCGACACGACCGCGGCGGCGAAGCCCGCCAGCCAGGCCGCGCGGAGAAAGGCAGGCTTGGTCGGCGTCATCCAGCAGGTCCCCGCTTGCGCCCGCCCGGCGATCCTGCGTGCAAGTGTCGTATTCCCTTGAAGAGATCCGTCCTCGTTCCCGATGCGACGCTGCCTGCGGAGGCGGCATCCGATATCGCGCGATGGAAGTGCGCCCCGGCGCCGCCCTCCTGGCCAAAGGTCGAAGAGACGATAACGATGCTGCCGCTGCCCTGCGACTCCTCACAGTGTTTCCAGGGCGAGGGCGATGCCCTGGCCGCCGCCGATGCACAGCGTCACCATGCCGCGGCGCAGGCCGTCGCGGCGCATCGCGTGCAGCAGCCGTGTCACCAGCACCGCGCCGGTCGCGCCGATCGGGTGGCCATGCGCGATGGCGCCGCCCTCGACATTGATGATGTCCTCCGGCAGGCCGAGCTCCTGCGCCACGGCCAGCGGCACGGCGGCGAAGGCCTCGTTGATCTCGATGCGCTCGATGTCGCCGAGCCGCCAGCGGGCGCGTTCCAGCGCCTGGCGCACGGCGGGCACCGGGCCGAGGCCGAACAGCCCGGGCTCCACCGCCGCGACGCCATAGGCGACCAGCCGCGCGCCCGGCGCGATGCCCTCGGCTTCGGCGAAGCCGCGATCCGCGACGATCATCGCCGCGGCGCCGCTGTTGAGGCCAGGCGCGTTGCCGGCGGTGATGGTGCCCTCCGGGCGGAAGGCAGGGCGGAGCTTGGCCAGCACCTCCAGAGTCGTCTCCGGCCGCGGCGCCTCGTCGCGCGCGAAGGCTTCGGGTCCCTTGCGGCCCATGATGGGGACTGGGACGATCTCGGCCTCGAACCGCCCCGCCTCCTGCGCCGCCGCGAAGCGCTGCTGGGACCGTGCCGCCCAGCGGTCCTGTGCTTCCCGGCTCAACTGCGCCTTGGTGACGAGATCCTCGGTGTGCCAGCCGGAATGCTGGTCGGAGAAGGCGTCGTTCAGGCCGTCGCGCAGCATGCTGTCATGGATCTCGGCCGGGCCCATGCGGTAGCCCCAGCGGCCGCCATCCAGCAGGTAGGGGGCGCGGTCCATGTTCTCCATGCCGCCGGCCACCGCCACATCCTGCTGGCCGAGCCAGATCTCCTGCGCCGTGGTGACGATCGCCTGGGCGCCGGAGCCGCAGACGCGGTTCACCGTCATTGCAGGCACGGAGACGGGCAGGCCGCCATGGAGCGCCGCCTGGCGGGCCGGGTTCATCCGGTTGCCCGCCTGGATGACATTGCCCATCACCACGCTGCCGACCCGAGCCGGATCAAGGCCCGCGCGCGCCAGGGTTTCGCGTACGGCGATGGCGCCGAGTTCGGTGGCCGGCACGCCTTTGAGCGTGCCGTTATAGGCGCCGATCGCGGTGCGGACCGGGTGGCACAGAACGACGTCGCGTGTGGTCATGGGAGTCTCCTCGCCGCTCTGCGGCGGATGATGGCGCCAGCGTCAAGAGCGGCCGGGATGGTCGCTCCTGCCGTTCGTCGGATCATTGTGGCGCAGGTTGTCGTGGGCGGTCGTGACGCGGATGACGAAGTGGGCATGGGAAGGTGGCATGGCAGGTTTCCGTCGCTGAGTTTCCGGTCGGCTAGAGCAGATCGCCGTAGGGCGGCATCGCCCGGAGGCGTGAATTTGCTCTGCAAACAACGAGACAGGGCATTTGCCGTGAACGCATGTGAACGGAAAATGCTCTAGCAGCCTGTCGGATTCCCGTCGTGCCCTGGATGGGCGAGACTGGGCGGGATGAGGCAGTTCATTCCGTTCAGCCGCGACCAGTCCTTCCTGTTGCCGCCCGACCTGCGGGACTGGCTACCGGCGGACGACGTGGCGCA
>DASQVL010000288.1:0-8293 GCA_035640795.1 Crenalkalicoccus sp.
GGACCATGCCGGCCCGGCGCTCGGGCCGGAGCAGGCCGAGGCCGCCGCGGCGCTGCGCGGGCGCGTCGCCGCGCGCGCCTTCGGCGTCACCCTGCTTTCGGGTGTCACTGGATCCGGCAAGACGGAGGTCTACCTCGACGCCGTCGCGGAATGCCTGCGCCAGGGGCGGCAGGCGCTGGTCCTGCTGCCGGAGATCGCGCTCTCCGCCCAGTGGCTGGAGCGCTTCCGCACCCGCTTCGGCGTCGCCCCCGCCCTCTGGCATTCCGAGGTCGCCTCCCGCACCCGGCGGGAGACCTGGCGCGCGGTGGCGGAGGGCGAGGCGCCGGTCCTCGTCGGCGCCCGCAGCGCGCTCTTCCTGCCCTTCCCGGCGCTCGGCCTGATCGTCGTGGACGAAGAACACGAGACCGCCTTCAAGCAGGAGGATGGGGTCGTCTATCACGCGCGCGACATGGCGGTCGTGCGCGCGCGCATGGCGGGCGCGGCCTGCGTGCTGGTCAGCGCCACCCCCTCCCTGGAAACGCTGACGAATGTGGGGGCCGGACGCTACGCGGCGCTGCACCTGCCGCAGCGCCATGGCGGGGCGCGGCTGCCCGCCATCGCGGCGGTGGACATGCGGCGCGCACCGCCGGAGCGCGGACGCTTCCTCTCGCCGCCGCTGATCGCGGCGGTCGGGGAGACTCTCGGACGCGGCGAGCAGGCGATGCTCTTCCTCAACCGCCGCGGCTATGCGCCGCTCACGCTCTGCCGCCATTGCGGCCACCGGCTGCGCTGCCCGAACTGCACCGCCTGGCTGGTGGAGCACCGGGCGCAGCGCCGGCTGCAATGCCACCATTGCGGCCATGCCGAGCCGCCCCCCGCCGAATGCCCGGAATGCGGCGAGGCGAACATGCTGGCCGCGGTCGGCCCCGGCGTGGAGCGGGTGCTGGAGGAGGCGCGCGCCCTGTGGCCGGAGGCGCGGCTGCTCGTCATGGCCTCCGACACCATCCCCGGGCCTGCCGCGGCGCAGGCGGCGGCGCAGGCGATCCAGGACCGCGCGGTGGATCTCATCATCGGCACGCAGATCGTTGCGAAGGGCTGGCACTTCCCGCACCTGACGCTGGTCGGCGTGGTGGATGCCGATCTCGGCCTCGCCGGCGGCGACCTGCGGGCGGCGGAGCGCACGGTGCAGTTGCTGCACCAGGTGGCCGGCCGCGCCGGGCGGGCGGAGGCGCCGGGCCGCGCGCTGCTGCAGACCTTCTCGCCCGAGCATCCGGTGATGCAGGCGCTGGTCTCGGGCGATCTCGACGGCTTCATGGCGGCGGAGGCGGAGCTCCGCCGGCCCGGCCACTGGCCGCCCTTCGGCCGGCTCGCCGCGCTGATCGTCAGCAGCGAGGAGGAGCGCGCCGCCGATCGCGTGGCCCGCGACCTGGGCCTGGCGGCGCCGGGGGGCGAGGGGGTGGAGGTGCTCGGCCCGGCGCCGGCGCCGCTCGCCATGCTGCGCGGCCGGCACCGGCGGCGGCTGCTGCTCCGGACGCGGCGCGACATCGCGGTGCAGCCCATCCTGCGGGAATGGCTGGCCAAGGTGCCGGTACCCTCGGCGGTGAAGGTGCAGGTGGATGTGGACCCGGTGCAGTTCCTATAGTCGGGCCATGCCGGACGAGCTTTACGAGACCGACATCCTCGCCTGGTCGCGCGCCCAGGCCGAGCGGCTGCGCCGTGTCGCCGCCGGGCAGCGGGTGAACGACGTGGACTGGGCGCATGTGATCGAGGAGGTGGAGGAGGTGGGCAGGAGCGAGCTGAGCGCCGTCCTGGCGTATCTCGACCTTGCCATGCTGCACGCCCTGAAGGTGTTGGCCTGGCCCGACCATCCGGCGGCGCAGCACTGGGTTTCGGAAATCGCCAATTTCCTGTTGCAGGCGCAGGCCCGTTTCCAGGCCGGCATGCAGCAGCATGTGGACCCCGCGGCAATCTACGCGCGCGCGCTGCGCCGCCTGCGCCGGCTGCCCATGCAGGGCCCGCCCGCTCTGCCGCTGCCCGAGGCGGTCGCCTTCATTGCGGCCGAACTGCGCGACGAGGAATTCGGCGCAGCGGACCTGCTCGACCGCCTGCGCGCCGCCCAGGCGCCCCTGCTCTCCCCCGCCACATCCCCGCAGCCCTGAGGGCCCGCCGGCAGGCCCGCTGCCGCCCCCGCTCGGTTGCGAGGCGGAAGGGCCCATGCTAAGGCCGCCGCGCCGCATCGGGCCGTAGCGCGGGCCCGGTCGCACCTGCCCCCAACGCAGCGCCACCAACAGGACCGGCATCGCCCGTGGCCTCCGCTGAGACCATCGCAGCCTCGCCCCATGCTCCGGCGCCGACCGGCGTCGCCGAGCGCTACGCGCACGCCCTGCTGGCGCTGGCCGATGAGCGCCGGCAGCAGGATCCCGGCGCCCTCGACCGCATCGCCGGCGACCTCGACCGCCTGTACTTCCTGTGGCGCGAGGACGCGCCCTTCCGGGCCTTCATCGCCGATCCGCGGCTCGATGCCGCCGAGCAGCGCAAAGGCGCCTTCGCCGTCCTCGACCGCGCCGGCATCGGTGGCGAGGTGCGCAACCTGGTCGGCGTGCTGATCAACAACCGCCGTCTCGCCCAGCTGCCGCAGGTGGCGCAGGCCTTCGGCGCGCTGCTCGCGGAGCGCCGCGGCCAGCGGACCGCGGAGGTCGCCTCCGCGCATCCGCTCACCGACACCCAGCGCGCGCAGCTCACCGCGCGGCTGACCGAGGCGGGCTATTCCGGCATCCGGCTGCTGGAGAGGGTGGAACCCGATCTCCTCGGCGGCCTGGTGGTGCGGATCGGCTCGCGCCTGTACGACAACTCGCTGAAATCCAAGCTGCAGCGCCTGCAATACGCGATGAAGGGGGCCGCCTGACCATGGAGATCCGTCCGGCCGAGATCTCGGAGATCCTGAAGAAGCAGATCGCGGGCTTCGACGCGGAGGCCAACGTCGCCGAGGTGGGCACCGTGCTGTCCGTCGGCGACGGCATCGCGCGCGTCTACGGCCTGTCCAACGTCATGGCCGGCGAGATGGTGGAGTTCCCCTCCGCCGGGCTGCGCGGCATGGCACTGAATCTCGAGACCGACAATGTCGGCATCGTCATCTTCGGTGACGACACCGGGGTGAAGGAAGGCGACACGGTGCAGCGCACCGGGTCCATCGTGGACGTGCCCGTGGGCAAGGGCCTGCTCGGGCGCGTGGTCGACGCGCTGGGCAACCCGATCGACGGCAAGGGCCCGATTCCGGCCGATGAGCGGCGCCGCGTCGAGGTGAAGGCGCCCGGCATCATCCCGCGCAAGTCCGTCCATGAGCCGGTGCAGACCGGCATCAAGGCGATCGACGCGCTGATCCCGATCGGCCGTGGCCAGCGCGAGCTGATCATCGGCGACCGCCAGACCGGCAAGACCGCGGTGATCATCGACACCATCATCAACCAGAAGACCGTCAACGCCTCCGCCGACGAGAAGCTGAAGCTCTACTGCATCTACGTCGCCGTCGGCCAGAAGCGCTCGACCGTCGCCCAGCTGGTCAAGACGCTGGAGGAATACGGCGCGCTCGAGTACTCGATCGTCGTCGCCGCCACCGCCTCCGACCCGGCGCCGATGCAGTTCCTTGCCCCCTATGCCGGCTGCACCATGGGCGAGTTCTTCCGCGACAACGGCATGCACGCGGTGATCTTCTACGACGACCTCTCCAAGCAGGCCGTCGCCTACCGCCAGATGTCGCTGCTGCTGCGCCGCCCGCCGGGCCGCGAGGCCTATCCAGGCGACGTCTTCTACCTGCACTCCCGCCTGCTCGAGCGCGCGGCCAAGATGAACGACGACCACGGCGCGGGCAGCCTCACCGCCCTGCCGGTGATCGAGACCCAGGCGGGCGACGTCTCCGCCTACATCCCGACCAACGTCATCTCCATCACCGACGGGCAGATCTTCCTGGAAACCGAGCTGTTCTACCGCGGCATCCGCCCGGCGGTGAATGTCGGCATCTCGGTCTCCCGCGTCGGCTCCGCCGCCCAGGTCAAGGCGATGAAGCAGGTCGCCGGGCGCATCAAGCTCGAGCTCGCGCAGTACCGCGAGATGGCGTCCTTCGCGCAGTTCGCCTCCGACCTCGACGCCTCCACCCAGGCGCTGCTGGCGCGCGGCTCGCGGCTGACCGAGCTGCTGAAGCAGCCGCAATTCCAGCCGGTGCCGGTGGAGGAGCAGGTGGTCTCCCTGTTCGCCGGGACGCGCGGCTACCTCGACCGCATCCAGGTGAACCAGGTGACGGAGTTCGAGCGCCGCCTGCTCTCCGAGCTCAAGGCGACCAAGCCCGAGATCCTGGAGGCGATCCGCAACGACCGCGAGATCAAGAAGCCGACCGAGGAGGCGCTGACCGCCTTCCTCGACGACTTCGCCCGGTCCTTCAGCTGAGCGGGGCCGGCGGGGGGCCTGACGCATGCCAAGCCTGAAGGACCTGCGCGCGCGCATCAACAGCGTGAAGTCGACGCGCAAGATCACCCAGGCCATGAAGATGGTCGCGGCGGCCAAGCTCCGCCGCGCCCAGGCGCAGGCCGAGGCCGCGCGGCCCTATGCCGAGCGGATGGAGCGCATGCTTGCCTCGCTCGGCGCCGCCGTCGCCGCCCTGCCCAACGCGCCGCGCATGCTGGTGGGTTCGGGCGATGAGCGCGTGCACCTGCTGGTGGTGGTCACCGCCGATCGCGGCCTGGCCGGGCCGTTCAACTCGAATGTCGGCCGCCTCGCGCGCAACCGCATCCGCGCGCTGGAGGGCGAGGGGAAGACCGTCCGCCTGCTCTGCGTCGGCCGCAAGGGGACGGCCTACCTGAAGCGGGAATTCGCCAGCCGCTTCGTGGGCGAGGTCTCGCTGCTCGGCCGCAAGCGGGTGGAGTTCGCCGATGCCGAAGGCGTCGCGCAGCGCATCGTCCAGCTGCTCGAGGAAGGCGCCTTCGACGTCTGCTCGCTGATCTACAACCGCTTCCGCAGCGTGATCAGCCAGGTGCCGACCGAGCAGCGGCTGATCCCGGCGCCGATCCCGGAGGACCAGCCGGCCGCTTCCGACGGCCCGCAGGCCCAGTACGAGTACGAGCCGGCCGAGGAGGAGATCCTGGCGACGCTGCTGCCGCGCAACCTCGCCATCCAGATCTACCGCGCGCTGATGGAGAGCAACGCCGGCTTCTATGGCAGCCAGATGACGGCGATGGACAACGCGACGCGCAACGCCGGCGAGATGATCAACCGGCTGACCCTGAACTACAACCGCACGCGCCAGGCCAACATCACCAAGGAGCTGATCGAGATCATCTCCGGGGCCGAGGCCGTGTGATGCGATCGCGGAGCGCAGACGGGGCGCGGAGCGTGAATCGCATCGCCGGACAAGTCTGAGGAGGTTGGGGCAATGAAGAACAACGTCGGGCAGATCAGCCAGGTCCTCGGCGCCGTCGTGGACGTGCAGTTCCCGGGCGAGCTGCCGAACATCATGAACGCGCTGCACACCAGGGTGGGCGAGCGCACCCTGGTGCTCGAGGTCGCGCAGCATCTGGGCGAGCGCACGGTACGCACCATCGCCATGGACATGACCGATGGCCTGGTGCGCGGGCAGGAGGTGGTGGACACCGGCACGGGCATCACCGTGCCGGTCGGCGCCGGCACCCTCGGGCGCATCCTGAACGTGATCGGCGAGCCGATCGACGAGCGCGGCCCGGTGCCGTACGACCGGACCTACCCGATCCACCGCGAGGCCCCGCCCTTCGACGAGCAGGCGACCTCGGCCGAGATCCTGGTCACCGGCATCAAGGTGGTGGACCTGCTCGCCCCCTACCTCAAGGGCGGCAAGGTCGGACTGTTCGGCGGTGCAGGCGTCGGCAAGACCGTGCTGATCCAGGAGCTGATCAACAACATCGCCAAGGCGCATGGCGGCGTCTCGGTCTTCGCGGGCGTCGGCGAGCGGACGCGCGAGGGCAACGACCTTTACCACGAGATGATCGACGCCGGCGTCATCCGGCTGAACGAGGGCAACACCGAGGGCTCCAAGGTCGCCCTCGTCTACGGCCAGATGAACGAGCCGCCGGGGGCCCGCGCCCGCGTCGGCCTCACCGGCCTGACCCTCGCGGAATACTTCCGCGACGAGCAGGGCCAGGACGTGCTGTTCTTCGTGGACAACATCTTCCGCTTCACCCAGGCGGGCGCGGAAGTCTCCGCCCTGCTCGGCCGCATCCCCTCGGCTGTCGGCTACCAGCCGACGCTCGCCACCGACATGGGCACGCTGCAGGAGCGGATCACCTCGACGAAGAAGGGCTCGATCACCTCGGTGCAGGCGATCTATGTCCCGGCCGACGACCTGACCGACCCGGCGCCGGCCACCTCCTTCGCCCACCTCGATGCGACCACGGTGCTCAGCCGGCAGATCGCCGAGCTCGGCATCTACCCGGCGGTCGATCCGCTCGATTCCACCTCCCGCGCCCTCGACCCCCGCATCGTGGGCGAGGATCACTACCGCGTGGCGCGCGAGGTGCAGCGCATCCTGCAGACCTATAAGTCGCTGCAGGACATCATCGCCATCCTCGGCATGGACGAGCTCTCCGAGGAGGACAAGCTGGTGGTGGCGCGCGCGCGCAAGATCCAGCGCTTCCTCTCCCAGCCCTTCCACGTGGCCGAGGTGTTCACCGGCTTCCCCGGCAT
This sequence comes from Crenalkalicoccus sp., assembly GCA_035640795.1. Classification (GTDB taxonomy): domain Bacteria; phylum Pseudomonadota; class Alphaproteobacteria; order Acetobacterales; family Acetobacteraceae; genus DASQVL01. The sequence goes on from DASQVL010000288.1 coordinate 6,685, forward strand.
CTTCGTGAAGCTGGAGGACACGATCCGCAGCTTCGCCGCCATCGTCGCCGGCGAGTACGACCACCTGCCGGAGGCGGCGTTCTACATGGTGGGCACCATCGAGGACGCGGCGGCGAAGGGCGAATCGCTGAAGACGGCGGCCTGAGCGGAGAGGGGGATCCACGCGCCATGGCCGGCACCTTCCTCCTCGAGCTCGTCTCGCCCGCGCGGCTGCTGCTCTCCCGCCAGGTGGAGATGGCGACCATCCCCGCCGCCGAGGGCGAGATGGGCGTGCTCGCCGGCCATGCGCCGATGATCGTCGCGCTTCGCGGCGGCGTGATCCGCGTGCAGGAGAACGGCGCGGAGAGCGAGCGGCTCTTCGTCGCCGGCGGCTTCGCCGAGGTGACGCCCGACCGCTGCACCGTGCTGGCGGATGAGGCGACGCCGATCGCCGATCTCTCCCGCGCCGAGGCGGAGCGGCGCCTGGCCGAGGCCGAGGCCGCGCTCGGCGCCGTGACGCACGAGGACCCGCCGGAGCGGCGCGACGCCGCCCTGAACCGGGCGCTTGCCATGCGCGCCATGCGGGATGCCGCCGAGGCGGCGTAACGGAGGCGGCGGCGGCGTGGCATCGCGGCCACGCCGACCGCTGCGCCGCTGCAACGCTTCTTGATTCCCGCCGCCCTCCGCCGAACATTCACCCCCGGCGGGCGTCGCCGCTTCGCGGCGTCCGACGCGCGCCGGACGAAGCGAGGGGGACCGGCGGCCCCAATCGGGTCGCGGCATCGGCATGAAGCATTGGCGCATCGAGCAGCTGCCCTGGGACCGCTTCGACACCCGCGCGGTGGATCCGGACATCGTGCCGCTGGTCAAGGCCGCGGCGATGGTGGAGCGCAACGGCGAGGATTACGCGCTCTACCTCAACGGCGTGTTCCGCGACGACCCGGATTTCCGCCAGGCCGCCGACAACTGGGCGCAGGAGGAGGTGCAACATGGCGATGCGCTCGGCCGCTGGGCCAGCCTCGCCGATTCCGGCTGGGACTACGCCGCCTGCTTCGCCCGCTACCGCGAGGGCTTCCGCATCGACGTGAAGGCCGACGCCTCCATCCGCGGCAGCCGCACCGGGGAGCTGATCGCCCGGTGCATGGTGGAGACCGGCACCTCCAGCTACTACACGGCGCTCGGCGAGGCGACGGAGGAGCCGGTGCTCAAGCAGATCTGCCGGCTGATCGCGGCGGACGAGTACCGCCACTTCAAGCTGTTCTACGACCACATGAAGCGCTACCTGGCGCGGGAAAACCTCTCCGTCATGCAGCGGCTCCGCGTCGCCGCGGGGCGGATCGGCGAGACCGAGGATGACGAGCTCGCCTTCGCCTTCCACTGCGCGAACGAGGACGGCGCGCTGCACTACGACCACGACCGCTGCCTGGCCGGCTACATGGGTCGCGCCATGGGCTTCTACCGCTACCACCACATCGAGCGCGGCATGGGCATGATCTTCAAGGCGGTGGGGCTGGAGCCGCGCGGCCGCCTCTCCGACCTCGCGGCGCGCGGCGCCTGGCGGCTGATGTGCTGGCGCCGCGACCGCTACCGCCAGGCGCTGCGGCGCATGGCGGCACGCCAGCCCGGGCCG
>DASQVL010000289.1:0-3605 GCA_035640795.1 Crenalkalicoccus sp.
GCGACGGCGGCGCGGGCCGCCGCCCTCGGGTTCGCCGACGTTCGGGACGCGGATGGCGATGCCGCGGATCTCGCCGCCCTGGCCCGGCGCGAGCTGCCGCCGGGAGCGCGCGTGCTGGTGGCGCATGCGCGGGGCCAGGGCAACGCGCTGGTGACGGCGCTGCGGGCGGCCGGGTTCCGGGTGCGTCGGGAGGTGGCCTATGCGATGACGCCGGCGCCGGGCCTGGCGCCGGCGGCGCAGTCGGCGCTGCGGGACGGCGGCGTGCGGGCGGCGATGTTCCTCTCCGCGGAAACCGCGCTCGCCTTCGTGCGCTTGCTGCCCGACCCGCTGCGTCCGGCGCTTGCGGGGGTTGATGCGGTCGCGATTGGCCCGGCCGCTGCGCACGCGCTCGCCCCCTTGCCCTGGCGGCGGGTCCGTGTGTCTTTACGGCCAACATTGGACCACGTACTGGCGCTCCTATGACCGACGAACCCGTCCCTGAGACCCCGGCCGAGCCGGAACCCTCCAGCCTGCGCGCCCGCATCGAGGCGTCGCGCCGGCGGCGGCTGGACCTGCTGCCCGTGCTTTACCTGATCGGGCTGCTGGTGCTCGGGGGGACGCTGTTCTTCCTGTACCGGCACCCGCCGGCGGTGCGGTTGGAGGCGCAGGACGCCAACCGGGTGCAGACGCTGCAGTCGCAGGTGCAGGGGCTGCGCGAGCAGGTGGCCGAACTGCAGAGCCGGCCCGCGCCGCCGGCGGCGCCTTCCGCCGACGTGACGCAGTTGCAGCAGCGGATGGAGTCGCTGGAGAAGCGGCCGGCCGCCTCGGGCCCCGGGCCGGACATGGGCGCGCTCGCCAACCGGGTGCAGGCGCTGGAGAACCGGCCGGCCCCGAACCTGGCGCCGCTGACCGCGCGGATCGACGCGCTCGAGCAGCGCAAGGCGGTCGATCTGGCGCCGCTCGAGCAGCGGATCGCCGCATTGGAGCGGCGGCCGCAAGTGGATCTGGCGCCGGTGACCCAGCGGCTGGACCAGCTCGCCGCGCAGACGCGCGAGGCGACCGGACGCATCAACCAGCGGCTGGACGCGCTCGAGCAGCGGGTCGGCCAGGTGGAGGCGCAGGCGAAGCAGACCCAGGCGTCGGTGGACGCGATCGCGCAGAAGGCGCTGCTCGCGTCCAAGCTGCAGGGGGCGAGTGCGGCCTTGGCGGCCGGGCAGAAGCTGGGCGACATTCCGGGCGCGCCCCCGGCCCTCGCCCGGTTCGCCAACGAGGCGCCCCCGACGGAGGCCAGCCTGCGGCTTTCGTTCGAGAAATACGCCGAGGCGGCCCAGCGGGCGAGCCAGCCGGCGATCATGGACAACCAGGATTTCGGCACGCGGCTATGGAACCGGGCGCAGCAGGTGGTCACGGTGCGGCAGGGCGACCGGGTGCTGCTGGGTGACCCGATCTCGGGGGTGATCGCGCATGCGCGCGAGGCGCTGGACGCGGGCGACCTGACAGGGGCGGTCAAGGCGCTGGACGGGCTCGCCGGCCCGGCCGCCGCGGCGATGAAGCCGTGGGTGGACCAGGCGCGGGCCTTGCTCGAGGCGCGTGCCGCGATCGCCAGCATGGCGGCCGGCTGATGCGGACCGCGATCACGCTGTTCGTCGTCGCCGCGATCTGGGTCGCGGTCGCGTGGTGGGTGTCGCTGCTGCCGGGCACGGTGAGTGCCACCATCGCCGGGACCACGCTGGAGACGACGACACCGGTGGCGCTGACCTTGTTCGCGCTGCTGTTCCTGGTGCTGTACGGGGTGATCCGGTTCTTCGCCTGGCTGTTCAGCCTGCCGGGGCGCGGACGGAACTGGGGGCAGCGGCGGGCGCGGGTGAAGGGCGACACGGCGGTGAACCGTGCCCTGATCGCGCTGGCGGCGAACGATGCCGGGGCGGCGCGGCGGGAGGCGGAGCGGAGCCGGCGGCTGCTGGGCGACACGCCCCTGACCTTGCTGCTGGCCGCGCAGGCGGGGCGGCAGGCGGGGCGGGACGGGGAAGCGGAGGCCGCGTTCCGGCAGCTTGCGGACCGCACCGACGGCAAGCTGCTGGGCCTGCGCGGGCTGCTGCGGCTGGCCGTGGATCGGCAGGATTGGGAGCAGGCGACGGCCCTGGCCGCGCAAGCCGAGGCGGCGCATCCGGGGGCCAGGTGGCTGCGGGACGAGCGGCGCTCCATGGCGATGCAGAAGGGCGAGTGGCGCGAGGCGCTGCGGCTGGCGGGACCGGAGAACCGGGCGGCGCTGGCGGTGGCGGCGGCCGAGCACGACCAGGACAAGGCGGCGGCGCTGAGCTACGCCAAGCAGGCCGTCGAGGCCGATCCGGGGCTGACGCCGGCGGCGCTGATCTATGCAAGGCTGCTGCGCGAGACGGGTCGAGCGAAGGCCGCCAAGGACGTGCTGCGCCGCGCCTGGTCGAGCCGGCCGCATCCGGACCTCGCGGAAGAATATGTGCGGGAGGCGCCCGACAAGCTCGAGCGGTCGCGGCAGGTAGGCGTTCTGGTCCAGGCCAATCCGGACAATGTGGAGGCCTATCTGGTGCTGGCCCGGGCGGCGCTCGAGGCGGGGCTGACCGGGGAGGCGCGCCGGCACGTCGAGCGCGCGATCGCCGCGGGGATCAACGAGCGGCGGCTGTGGACCTTGCTGGCGGACGTGGCCGTGATGGAGGGCAATGCCGAGGCGGCGCAGGAGGCGCTGCGGCACGTGCCGGACGCGGATCCCGATCCGGTGTGGCAGTGCACGAATTGTGGGACGACGCATGGGTCGTGGCGGCCGGTGTGCGACGCCTGCCAGGCGACCGGGACGGTCAAGTGGATGCATCCGGGCGAGGCCCCGCCGGCCCGGCTGCGGCTGCCGCGGTCGCAGGAGATCGAGGGGCTGACGGCTTAGGGGTGGCGCTTCTCCCTCTCCCTCCGGGAGAGGGAGGGGGTGAGGGTCTTCCTGCGGAGCCGCCCTCACCCCAGCCCTCTCCCGGAGGGAGAGGGAGCTAGCCTAGGCCTCAATGTACGGTCGGGTTCAGCCCCGACCCGCCGTAAAGCCACGCCAGGGTGTCGTACCACTGGTCCGGCGTCTTGGCCGACATGATCGCGTTGCGCAGAAGCGCGTGCGGCCCGGCGGGGTGATAGATGTGCTCGCCGATCGCGCGCGACTGAAGCTGCACGCGTGCGGTCCGCAGCACCCGCTGCGCCCGGTATTCTTCCAACACCGGCTCGACCGCGGCGCCATTGCCGCCCATCACCTCGGCGAGGCAGACCGCATCCTCCATCGCCATGCAGGCGCCCTGGGCGAAGTATTGCATCATCGGATGCGCCGCGTCCCCGAGCAGGGCAACGCGCCCGTCCACCCAACGCTCCACCGGGTCGCGGTCGCAGAGCACCCACAGCTTCCAGTCGGAGCCGCGGTAGATGATCTCCTGCGCGCGCGGATGCACATGCTCGAAGCCGCGCAGCACCTCCTCACGCGGCACCGGAACGCCGGCCACCGGCTCTGGCGCATCGTTGTGGAACGTGACCACGAGGTTGAACACCTTCCACCCGGAGAGCGGGTAGTGGACGATGTGGCACTTCGGCCCGGCCCAGAGCGTGGCCGCGTTCCAGCGCAG
>DASQVL010000290.1:0-3405 GCA_035640795.1 Crenalkalicoccus sp.
CGCTGCGCAACGAGGACTGCCGGCGCAACCTGCTGCACCTCCTGCCCTCGCGCGGCATGCTGGCGGATGCCCTGGCGCAGTTCCTGGCGAGCAAGCGCTGGCGCAACGTGATGCTGGCGGTCGGGCCGCAGCCGGGCGATCGGCTCTACGCCGAGGCGATCCGCCGTGCGGCGCGCAAATTCGGCCTGCGCGTCGTCGCCGATCGCCCCTGGACCTACGACCCCGGCGCGCGCCGCACCGATACGGGCCACTACTCCATCGCTGCCGAGGCCGCGCGCTTCACCCAGGACGCACCGTCCTACGACATCCTGGTGGTGGCCGACGAGGCGGGGGATTGGGGCGACGACCTCGCCTACCGCACCGCCGAGCCGCGGCCGGTGGCCGGCACGCAGGGGCTGGTGCCGACGATCTGGGCGCGGCCGCATGAGCAATGGGGCGCGACGCAGCTGCAGCGGCGCTTCCGTGCCCGCGCCGGCCGCTGGATGCTGCCGCGCGACCATGCCGCCTGGCTCGGCGCCCGCGCCTTGGGGGAGGCGGCGACGCGGGCGCGCTCCACGGATCCGCAGGCGGTGGCGCGGCAACTCCGCGACACCGGCTTCGAGATCGCCGGCTTCAAGGGCGTGCCGCTCTCCTTCCGCGACTGGGACGGGCAGCTCCGCCAGCCGGTGCTGCTGGCGGATGCCCGCTCACTGGTCTCCGTCTCACCGCAGCCGGGCATCCTGCACCAGTTCTCCGAGCTCGACACGCTCGGCACCGATCGCCCGGAGAGCCGATGCCGCTTCCGCTGATCCTCCCCGCCCGCGCTGCCGCGCTCGCCGCGGCGCTGCTGTTCCTGCCGCTGCAGCCGGGCAAGGCGGAGACGATCCTCGTCTCGAACGAGAAGGACAACAGCATCACCGCGATCGACGGCAATAGCCTGCAGGTGATGCGCACCGTGCCGGTCGGGGAGCGCCCGCGCGGCATCGCGCTCTCGAAGGACGGGCGGCAGCTCTACATCTGCGCCGGCGACGACGACCGGGTGGAGGTGCTCGACCTCGACTCCTGGCGCGTGGTGCGTCACCTGCCGAGCGGCTCGGATCCCGAGCTGCTGGCGCTGCACCCCGATGGCCGGCGGCTGTTCGTGGCGAATGAGGACGACAACCTGGTAACGGTGGTGGATGTCGAGCGCGGCGAGGTGATCACCGAGATTCCCGTCGGGGTCGAGCCGGAAGGGATGGGGATGAGCCCGGACGGGCGCTTCCTGGTGAACACCTCCGAGACCACGAACATGGCGCATGTCATCGAGACCGGGACAGGACAGGTCATCGCCAACGTGCTGGTCGGCGCCCGCCCGCGTGCCGCGGTCTGGCAGGCCGACCAGGCGCGCATCTGGGTCTCGGCCGAGATCGGCGGCACCGTCAGCGTCATCGACGCGAGGCGGTGGGAGGTCGTCGGCACCATCGAATTCGCCCTGCCCGCCGTGCCACAGGAAGCGGTGCAGCCGGTCGGCATCGCGTTCTCGCCGGATGGCGCGCGCGCCTTTGTCGCCCTCGGCCCTGCCAACCGCGTCGCGGTGGTGGACACGCGCAGCCTGAAGGTCGAACGCATCCTGCTGGTCGGGCAACGGGTGTGGAACCTTGCCCTCTCCGCGGATGGCAGCCGGGTCTATACCACGAATGGCGTGAGCAACGACCTCTCGGTCATCGACGTGAAGGCGGAGCGGGTGCTGCGCTCGATTCCCGTCGGGCGGCTGCCCTGGGGCGTGGTGGTGCGGCCATGACCGCGGGAATGGCCCGCCCGGCGCCGGACGCGGCAGCCCCCGCCGCCTCCGCTGCCGTGCCGGCGCTTGAGGTCAGCGGCCTGTCCCACGCCTTCGGCCCCCGCCTCGCGCTGTGCGACGTCGCGCTCCGCGTCATGCCGGGGGACTTCACGGTGCTGCTCGGGCCGAACGGCGCCGGCAAGAGCACGCTCTTCGCGCTGGTGACGCGGCTGTTCGACGCGCGCGACGGCGATATCCGGATTTTCGGGCAGGAGCTGGCGGCGCGGCCCGAATTCGCGCTCGCGCGGCTCGGCGTGGTGTTCCAGCAGCCGACGCTGGATGCGGACATCTCCGTGCGCCAGAACCTGTACTACGCGGCCGCGTTGCACGGAATGCCGCGGGCCGTGGCGCGGCGCCGCGCGGCCCAGGAGCTTCAGCGCATCGGCATGGCCGACCGCGCCGGCGACCGGGTGCGCGACCTCTCGGGCGGGCAGCGCCGGCGCGTCGAGATCGCCCGCGCCCTGCTCCCCGCGCCGTCGCTGCTGCTGCTGGACGAACCGACCGTGGGGCTGGACGCCGCGAGCCGCTCCTTCCTGCTCGACCATGTCCACCGCCTCTGCCGCGAGGAGGGGCTGGCGGTGCTCTGGGCCACCCACCTCATCGACGAGGTCGCCGAGGATGCGCGCGTTGTCGTGCTGCATGCCGGGAAGCTGCGCGCCACCGGCACGGTTCCCGAGATCCTGGAGGCGGCCGGCGGCGCGCCGAGCGTGCGCGAGGCTTTCGCCCGGCTGACGGGGGAGAGGCGCGGCGAGGGGGCTTCCGCATGAGCCTGCGCACCATGGCCTACCTGCGCTGCCTCGATGGCATCGTACGTCGCGAGGGGCTGCGCTTCCTGAACCAGCGCGGGCGCTTCCTCTCCGCGCTCGTCCGGCCGCTGGTCTGGCTGGTGATCTTCGCCTCCGGCTTCCGCTTCACCTTCGGCGTCTCCATCATCCCGCCCTACGAGACCTATGTGCTCTACGAGGAGTACGTGGTGCCGGGCCTGGCCACGATGGTGCTGCTGTTCCAGGGCATGCAGAGCAGCCTGTCCATGGTCTATGACCGGGAAATGGGCAGCATGCGTGTGCTGCTCACCAGCCCGCTCCCACGCTGGTGGCTGCTGACCTGCAAGCTGCTGGCCGGCGTGCTGGTCGGCGTGGCGCAGGCCTATGTGTTCCTCGCCATCGCCTGGCTCTGGGAGGTGCGGCCGCCGCCCATCGGCTACCTCACCGTGCTGCCCGCGCTGGTGCTGGCGGGGATGATGCTCGGCGCGCTCGGCCTGCTGCTCTCCGCGCGCATCCGCCAGCTGGAGAACTTCGCGGGGGTCATGAACTTCGTGATCTTCCCGATGTTCTTCGCCTCCTCCGCCCTCTATCCGCTCTGGCGGGTGAGGGAGGCCAATCTCTGGCTCTGGTATGTCTGCCAGGCGAACCCCTTCACCCATGCGGTGGAGCTGGTCCGCTTCGCCCTCTACGGCCGCTTCGAGCCGGTCGCCGCGAGTGTGGTGCTGCTCGCGCTGCTGCTGTTCGGTGCGCTTGCGGTGCTGGGCTACGACCCGGCCCGCGGCGTCCTGGCGCGGCGCGCGGGCGCGGGGGCGCCGGCCTGATGCGCCGGGCCGGCCTTGCACC